>NZ_JBEZGK010000040.1:0-38108 GCF_040649935.1 Micromonospora sp. NPDC048842
GGTTCCATTTTTATCCCCTAAACCGTTTTTGCCCCTTGGGGGGGCCCGCACCCGTAGGGGGCGCCGGCCGGCCCCCCCCCGGTGTCGGGGCGGGCCGGCCGGCGGCCACGTCGGTCAGGCTCAGCCCATGTGCACGGTGTTGCCGGTCGGGATGTCCTCCTTGCGGACCTTCACCAGGACCAGGGTGGCCAGTCCGGCGAGCACGATCAGCGCAGCGCCCCAGGCGAAGGCCACCCGGTAGCCGTGCACCAGCGCCTCGACCTGGTTGACCGGGTTCGGCGCCCGGCCGACCAGATAGGCGGCGACCGCGCTGGTGTAGAAGGTGTTCAGCAGGGCGGTGCCGAGCGAGCCACCGATCTGCTGGGTGGCGTTGAGCGTCGCGCTGGCCGCGCCAGCGTCGTGCTCCGGCACCCCGACCAGGGCGAGGCTGGACAGTGGGACGAAGGTGAAGCCCAGCCCCAGGCCCAGGACGACCTGCGCGGGCAGCAGGTGGGTGAGGAACGAGGTGTCCACGTCGATCTGGGTCAGCACCAGCATGCCCAGGGCGGCGAGCACCGAACCGGCGACCATCAGCGGTTTGGCACCCAGCCGGGGCATCAGCTGGCTGGCACCACCCGCGGCGATCAGCACACCGGCGGTGACAGGCAGGGACGCGAGACCGGCTTCGAGGGGCTTGTACTGCAACACCACCTGGAAGTAGAAGGTCAGGAAGAGGAACGCCCCGAACAGGCCGGCGCCGATCAGCGTCGAGGTGAGGAACGCTCCACCCCGGTTGCGGTCCAGCAGGATCCGCAGTGGCAGCAGCGGGTGGCTGGAGCGCAGCTCGATCACCACGAAGGCGGCGAGCAGCACCACGCCCGCGCCGATGAAACCGAGCGTCGCTGTGGCGTCCCAGCCGTCCTCGGCGGCCTTGGTGAAGCCGTAGACCAGGGAAACCAGGCCGGCGGTCACCACGATCGCCCCGGGCACGTCGTAGCGGGTGTTGCCGTGGGCCCGGCTCTCCGGCACCAGCGGCAGCGCGAACGCGATGGCGATGGCGGCGACCGGGATGTTGACCAGCAGGCACCAGCGCCAGTCGGCGTACTCGGTGAGCACCCCGCCGAGCAGCAGGCCGACCGCGGACCCACCGCCGGCGATCGCGCCGTACACCGCGAAGGCCTTGGCCCGCTCGGTGGCCTCGGTGAACAGGACGGTGAGCAGCGCCAGAGCGGCCGGGGCGAGCAGCGCGCCGAAGGCGCCCTGCAACGCGCGGGCGGCGAAGAGCATCTCACCGGTGGTGGCCAGACCGCCCAGGGCGGAGGCGAGCGCGAAACCGGTCATGCCGACCAGGAAGGTGCGCTTGCGCCCCCAGTAGTCGGCGATGCGACCGCCGAGCAGCAGCAGACCACCGAAGGCCAGCGTGTAGGCGGTGATCACCCACTGCCGGTTCGCGTCGGTGATCCCCAGGTCGGCCTGGGCCTGCGGCAGCGCGATGTTCACGATCGTGGCGTCCAAAACGACCATCAGCTGTGAGACCGCGATGACCGCCAGCGCGATCCAGCGCCGCGGGTGCGGTGCGCCTGTCGACGCCCCGGCGTTGGGCGCGCCGGGCGCGGTCGAGGTGGTTCCGGGCATGGTGAAGCCTTCCGTGTTGCGAATATCGGTGAATCAGGCCGGCGACGGACGGTCGTGCTGATAGCGGAGTACCGGGATCAGCACCTGGTCGACGACCTGGGTGAGGAACGCGTCATCGGCGGGTAGGCCGTGCGCGACGATGCGGGACATGGTCAGTGCGGGCGCCAGGTCGTGGAACAGCTCCCGCTCGCCGGCCTCCGGCGGGATCTCCCCGCGGGCGGCGGCCCGGACCAGGATGGCGGTGCTTGCCACCCGCCCGGCCGGCAGCACCTGGTGACGCACCAGGCGTTCCAGCTCGGGGTTGGTCCGCATGGCGAAGGTCAACGCCTGCATGAGGTCGCAGTCGGCAGTGCAGATCGCGGCCGTGGCCTTCAGCAACTCGATCAGGTCCCCGCGCAGGGTGCCGGTGTCGGGCGGGTTGTGGACACCCACGTGCCGGTCGCGCAGGGCGGCGACGACCAGCTCGGCCTTGCCGTCCCAGCGTCGGTAGATGGTGGCCTTGCTGACGTGGGCGCGGGCGGCGACGGCGTCGATGGTCATCCGGTCGAAGCCGACCTCGCGCAGAGTGTCGATGACGACGGTGAAGAGGTCGCTGTCGGTGCAGCGCGGGGCCCGGGCTGCCGGCACCCCGGCACCCGCGCCCACCTGCTGACCACCCAGCATTCCGACCCCCCGCGAAACGATGTCGTACTGACACTAGTTCGCGGTTGGCTGATCGTGCAGGTTTTCGTGAGTTGCCTCGCATCCAGCCGGCGAAACGGTCACGTTTCACGTGGAGTCGACCCGGGTGTCAGGATCAGCACGGATCGGGTAGTCAGGAAGCCAGCGCCACTTCCACCTTCTTGCGGGTGCCCCAGCCGGTGCGCCAGCAGGTGGCGACGCCGTACCAGCGGATCGCTCGCAGCACGACCAGGGCGAACACCACAGCGACGGGCGTGAGGAGCCAGGTGCCCCACTGGTAGGCCGTCGACTGGTCCGATCGTCGCACCGTCATGTAGCGGAGCGCCTGCCCGTACCCGACGATCAACGGCACAGCCACCAGCCACGGAATCGCCCGCGGATCGGGGTCGATGATCGGCGACAGGATCGCCACCGCCACGAACAGCACAGTCGCGACCACGGTTGCCGCCCAGCGCAGCAGATGCAGCCACCACGCGATCGACCGCAACGACAGGTACCGGACCCGCCACCAGGTCCTGATGAAGCTGCCGCGCATCCAGCGCAGGAACATCCGGCAGAAGTGCCCGGCGTTCTCCGGCATGAGGGAGAACGCGAACGCCGACGGCTGCTGCACGGTACGTCCCCGGACCATCGCGAAGAGAGTGAGGAGGGAGTCGTCGGAGAAGGGCACCCGTTGACCGAAGAACGTCTCCGTCAGATACGCGCCGAGGTTGTCGCGAACGACCTCCGCGCGGTAGGCGGCGATCGGGCCCGAGTTCACCCACACGCACCCGAACACCGACAGCGACGACCGGTCGGTGAGCTGCCCGGTCACCAGCCACAGGTCGGTGAACCGGGTGAGGAAGCTGCTGCGCACATTCGCGGCCATCACCACCCCCGCGACGGACTGCACCGCCGGATCGGCGAAGGGCTTCAACAACTCATCGAGGGCGTTCGGGTCCGAGATGGTGTCCGAGTCCACGGTCCAGTAGACGTCGGCTGCCGGTGTCGACCGCACCGCGGCGGCCTGGGCGTGCCGTTTCCCGGCGTTGGGTTGGATGTGCCAGGCGGCGATGATCCCGTGTACGGGGGCGACGTCGAGGAACCACCGCTTGATCGGCTGGTAGCCCTCGGTCAGCTTCGACCCGTCGTCCACCACGTAGATGGTGTTTGGTTTGCGTGTTTGGAAGATCATGGATTCGAGGCAGGCCCGCAGCGCGCCCGGATCCTCGTTGTACGCCGGCACGATGCCCACCACGTGCAGACCGTCGAGGTGCCCCTGCATCCGGTCGGTGACCACTGCGGGCCTCTCCAGATAGGAGGTGCCGAGTTGCCAGATCAGCAGCAGAAACATGGCGGCGTACGCGAAGGTGAAGCGATGACCGCCTCCGTCGATGGCGCCGATCACGGCGAGGACGTGATGGGCGGTCCACGCCGCCGCGGCGGCCAGGACGACCGCCGCGGCGAACAGGACACGACCCGTGGTGACGCTCGCGGTCACTGGCCGACCGACTGCTTACGACGGAACGTCATCCGGATCATGATGAAGCCGACGAGGACGGCGGTCGCTCCGGTGAGGGCGATGGTGAGCGGCAGGGGGAGGGCATAGCTGCCGATCCCGGCCGCGCCGCCGATCGTGACGACGCCCATACCGGTACGGGGAAGGCTGCCACCGGACATGATGTATCTCCGCTCTGTGAGGGATGGTGAGGCTGTCGCGGCGACCGGTACGACTCCAATGTGGCCCGGCCGGCACGGGGCTGAACAGCGAATATGACTCTGCGCAATGACGCGCTCACGTTGGCAAACATGTCTGCCCAGGTCAATCTCGAAAGTCACGTGAACTGTCGTCCGGCCAAGCCCGACGAACCTTCCCACTGCCGGCGTGTCGCAGACGTCCTCACCGGCTCCACGGCGTGTGGCCTGCGCTTTCACCGCCTGGCCGCGCCAGCCCGGGGAATGCCGACGAGGATCTGCGCTGTCGGGTAGACGTCAGGCCCGCACGTCGCCGTCGACAAATCGTTGACGCATCGGGTTAACACCCGCTGGCGCGAGGCGGTCAGCCGCGGGGTGCGAGGACCACCGGCACTGCCATCGTGTTGATCCGCTCGCCGTTCTCGGCGGACACCTCGTACACCTCGACGGTGCCCTTCTGCTCGCGGTCCGTGCGCCAGCCGACCACGACGCGGTAGCCGCCCCGGCAGCCGCTGCCGCAACTGGCGGTGCCGAAACCGGTGGCCACCTCCCGGCCGGCGGCGTCCAGCACCCGAACGCTCACAGTGGCCTCGAACACGGTGGCGGTGCCGGTGACGACGAGCGGGGCGGAGACGCGCTCGCCGGGGATCGGGCCGGTGACCACGATCAGTGGCAGCAGGTCAGCGAAGTCCGCCCGGTCGACAGGGGCCGCGCCGTCGAGGCGGACCTGACGCACGCTGGGGAACTGGGTGAGCGTCCACACCACTTGCGCCTCGCGCAGTCGCCGGGTGGCCGGGTCACCGACGGACGGTACCCGCAGCGTCGCCACGCCGTCGGCGATGCGGGTGACCTCGACGCCGGCCGGAAGCAGGGTGATCATCCCGGTGGCGGCCTCGGCCGGGCTCGGCCCGGCGGCCAGTTCGGTCAGCGCGAGCCGGGACGTCGCGACGGTGGCCGGCCGGGTGCGCCGGGTCGGCACGAGCAGCCCGGCGCGGACGTACCACAGCTCGACGGTCACCGGGTCCGGCCGGCGCGTGCCGGTGGACGCCGACGTCGACGGACCCGGCGGCCGGTTCGTGGGCGGTGGCGTCGGTGCCGCGGCCCGGGTCGCTGTGGGTTCCGCGCGGTCGGTGGGTGCGACGCTCGGCCGCGGCGCGGTGGGCGCCGGGCCGAGGTCACCGGAGCGGGGAGTGCCGCAGCCGCCGAGCAGGAGCGTCGCGACCAGCGCCGATGCGCCCAGCCCGACCGCGCCGCGGCCGGTCATCCCACACCGCCCGGCGTGCCTGCGGTACGCCCAACCGAACCCGGGTGAGCACTGTCGTGCGCGAGCGGCACGTCACCGTGCGGGCCGGCGGGACCGGCGGTGGGCAACTCCAGCCGGAACCGGGTGCCCTCGCCCGGTTCGCTGCGCACGCTCAGCGCGCCGCCGAGCAGCTCGGCGTGCTCCCTGGCGATGGCCAGCCCGAGCCCGCTGCCCGGCGCGGAGCGGGACGGATCGACCTGGTGGAACCGGTCGAACACGCGGGGCAGGTGCTCGGCCGGGATACCCGGCCCCTCGTCGGTGACCTCGAAGACGACCAGGGTGTCCGCCCCTGCCACGCTGGCCGTGATCTCGCCACCGCCGTGCTCGACCGCGTTGGCGACCAGGTTGGCCAGCACGCGCTCCAGCCGACGCCTGTCGGTGCGCGCCGTGACCGGATCACCGGTGACCCGCACCCGCGGCGACCAGCCGCGCGCCGCGACGATGCCGTGCAGCAGCGCCAACGCGTCGACCGGCCCGACGGCCAACTGCTCCCGTCCGGCGTCCAGCCGGGAGATCTCCATCAGATCCTCGACCAACCGGCGCAGCCGGACCACGTCGCCGACCAGCAGCCGGGCCGCCGGCCGGGCGTCGTCGGGCAGCTGGTCGAGGTGCTCGCGCAGCAGCGACGCCGCGGCCACCAACGCGGTCACCGGGGTACGCAGCTCGTGTGCGACGTCGGCGGTGAACCGCCGCTCGCGGGCCTGCGCGGCCGACAGCGCCGCGATCTTCGACTCCAGGGCCTCGGCCATCTCGTTGAACGTCGCCGCCCAGACGCTGAACTCGTCGCGCCCGCGTACCGGCAGGCGAGTGGCGAGCAGGCCCTCGGTGAGTGCTCGGGCGGCCCGGCTGGCCCGGCCCACCGGCTCCAACGTGCGGCGGGCCAACGCGTGACCCACCGCGGCGGCGAGCAACACCACGAGCGCCCAGCCGGCCACCAGCGCGGTGCGTAGCTGACCGAGGTCGGTGGCGACGTCGTCCTCCGCTTTCAGGACGTACAACTCGGCGGTCGAGCCGGGAATGCGCCCACCGATCACCAGCAGCCGAGGACGCTCTGCCGGCGCGGAGCGCTGATAACCGAGCCGCCCGTCCGCGACGACGGCCCGCAACCGGGTGCCCAGCACCGGGGCGTACGCGGGGTGCGAGGCGCGGGTCGAGCCGTCGACGAGCAGCACGTGCCGACCGCTGGCCTCGAAGCTGGTGAGCAGTTCGGTGCTGCGCTG
The DNA here is from genome assembly GCF_040649935.1 of Micromonospora sp. NPDC048842. Taxonomy (NCBI): domain Bacteria; kingdom Bacillati; phylum Actinomycetota; class Actinomycetes; order Micromonosporales; family Micromonosporaceae; genus Micromonospora; species Micromonospora sp. NPDC048842. The sequence continues at coordinate 6,493 of NZ_JBEZGK010000040.1, forward strand.
CTCGGTCAGTGGCAGGAACTGCCCAGCGAGAACGAGTTGGTAGCGGGCGTCGGCGGCGGCCTCGTGCAGCGACGCGTCCAGCCAGGACTGCCGCAGCAGCAGGCCGGTCCCGCCGGCGAGCAGCCCGGCCGAGACGCCGGCGACCAGGACGAACGCGATCGTCAGCCGGCGCCGCAGGCGCCCTGGGAACACCGCGCGCCCGGCCATCGCCGCTCCCCGTCAGCCCATCGACAGCTTGTAGCCGGCACCGCGCACGGTCCGGATCAGCAGTGGCTGCGCCGGGTCGTCCTCGACCTTGGCGCGTAGCCGCTGCACCGCCACGTCGACCAGTCGGGAGTCGCCGAGGAAGTCGTGGTTCCAGACCAGGTCCAGCAGCAACTCCCGGGTGAAGACCTGACCGGGCCGGCGGGCCAGCTCCAGCAACAGGCGGAACTCGGTGGTGGTGAGCGCCACCTCCCGGCCGTGTCGGCGGACCACGAAGCCGCCCGGGTCGATCTCCAGGCCGCCGACCTCGATGACGGTCGAGGGGGCCGGCACGCTCACCCGGCGCAGCACCGAGCGGACCCGGGCCACCAGCTCGGGCAGGTCGAAGGGCTTGCGCAGATAGTCGTCCGCGCCGCACTCGAGCCCGACCACCACGTCGATGGTGTCGGTGCGCGCGGTCAGCATCAGGATCGGTACCTGGCTGGTTCGCCGGATCTCCCGGCAGACCTCCAGACCGTCCGGGCCCGGCAGCATGATGTCGAGCACGATGAGGTCGACCGGGTGGGCGCGGAACGCGGCCAGAGCCTGCCGTCCGTCGACAGCGGTGTCGACCCGGAAGCCGGCACGGCGCAGACCGAGGGCGGTGACCTCCCGGATAGAGAAGTCGTCCTCGACCACCAACACGCGGCCCTCCATCACCCGAGGGTAGACCCGACGCCACGGTGCGTAGTCCTGGCGAAACGGCCGACATCGGCGGCCGGCTGGCCCCCTCCGGGCACCGCTCAACCGCTACCTTCCTTCGGCACCCCTGAACCAGCTCACACGAAAGGGCACGACGTGAAACGTCATGGCTGCGTGATCCGACTCCGCCCCGAGCAGCGGGAGACCTACCTGCGGTTGCATGCCGCCGTCTGGCCGAGCGTGGAGAAGACGCTGCGCGAGGCGAACTTCCGCAACTACACCATCTTCCTCCACGACGATCTGCTCTTCGGCTACTACGAGTACGTGGGCGACGACTACGAGGCCGACCTGCGGCTGATCGCGGCGGACCCGCAGACGCAGGAGTGGTGGAAGCTGACCGACCCGTGTCAGGAGTCGATCGCCGAGCCCGGCTCGGGGGACTTCTGGGCCCCGATGCGCGAGGTCTGGCACCTGGCCGACGAGGCGGTCGGGCCGGCACCCGACCCGATCCAGCAGGGTTCCGGCAGCTAGCTGACACGGATGGTCGGGGCCGGCCGGTCCCGACCATCCAGGTCGAGCGGCGGCAGGGTCGAAAGTCTTCGACAAAAACTTTGGTCGTGCTGTCGATTGGGATCCGGTCCGTTCGTAGCCCTGGTGAGAGCCCGGCATCGCACCGGGCCGCACACCCACTGGAGGGCACGATGACCGCCACTGCGAACACGACCCGCGCCACCACGTCGAACGTTGGTGCGCTGATCCGGACCGGTGTCGCCGCCACTGCCGCGGCGAGCATCGCCACCATGGCCGTCGCCGCCGTCGGACACCTGGCCGGGATCAGCCTCGAGCTGGGCGACGCCCCGATCCCCGTGACGGGGTTCGGCGTGCTGACCGCCGTCTTCTCGCTGCTCGGCGTGATCATTGCCGCGGCGCTGGCGCGTTTCGCCAGGCGCCCCCGGCTCACCTTCGTCCGTACGACGGTGGTGCTGACGGTCCTGTCCCTGGTGCCGGACGTGATCGCCGACGCCGGGGTTGCCACCAAGGCGCTGCTGATGCTCACCCACCTGGTCGCGGCCGCGATCGTGATCCCCGCCGTCGCGCGCCGCCTGGCTGCCTGACCTGTTCCCATCCCACCGAGCTACCGGAGGATCGTCATGAAGCAGTACCTGCTGTCAGTGCACTTCGTCGAGGGCGCGCCGACGCCGTCCGACGAGGAGACGCAGACCATGTTCAGGGAGACCGGCCGGATCAACGACGACATGCAGGCCGCGGGCGCGTGGGTCTTCGGCGGGGGACTCTCGTCACCGGACAGCGCCACCGTCGTCCGGGTCGAGAACGGCACCACCGCCGTGAGCGACGGGCCGTTCGCCGAGACGAAGGAGCACATCGCCGGGTTCTGGGTCATCAGGTGCGCCGACCTGGACGCGGCGCTGGCCTGGGCCGAGAGGTGCGCGGCGGCCTGCGGCCCGGTCGAGGTGCGCCCCTTCGACGACCTGTCCCAGGCCTGACCGGCAGCCGGTCTCCCGACGTGGACCTGGCGAGCATCTACCGCGCGGAGTACGGCCGCTGCGTCGCCACCCTGGCCCGCCTCCTCGGTGACATCAACCTCGCCGAGGAGGCAGTCCAGGACGCCTTCACCACGGCGCTGCAGAAGTGGCAGACACTGCCGCCGAACCCGGGTGCCTGGATCGTGACCACCGCACGCAACCGTGCAGTGGACCGGCTTCGCCGGGAGTCGACCCGCGAGGCCCGGCACGCCCAGGCACTGCTGCTGTATCACCAGGATGAGCCCTCGGAGGTGGGACCGGTGCGGGACGACCAGCTGCGACTCATCTTCACCTGCTGTCACCCGGCACTGGCCCCGGAGGCGCGGACGGCGCTCACCCTGCGCCTGCTGGGCGGCCTCGACGTACCGGAGATCGCCCGGGCCTACCTGGTCCAGGAGGCGACCGTCGCCCAGCGGATCGTGCGCGCCAAGAGAAAGATCCGCGACGCCGCCATCCCGTACCGGGTGCCCGCCGAACATGAGCTGCCGGACCGGCTGCCGCCCGTCCTCGCGGTGCTCTACCTGATGTTCAACGAGGGCTACGCGTCCACCGCCGGCCCGTTGATCAGAACGGACCTGTGCGCCGAGGCGATCCGGCTGGCCCGCGAACTCGCCGCGTTGATGCCCGACGAGCCCGAGGTCCTGGGCCTGCTCGCCCTACTGTTGCTGACCGAGGCGCGCCGCCCGGCCCGGCTCGGCCCGACCGGAGACCTGGTGCTGCTTGCCGACCAGGACCGGTCACTGTGGAACCGGTCGCTCATCGCCGAGGGCCACGACCTGGTCCGACGATGCCTGCGCCGCAACCGGCCCGGCCCGTACCAGATCCAGGCCGCGATCAGCGCTGTGCACACCGACGGCGCCGCCACCGACTGGCAGCAGGTCCTGGCACTGTACGACCAGCTCCTCGCGCTCGCGCCGACCCCGGTCGTGGCGCTCAACCGTGCGGTCGCCGTCGCCGAGGTGCACGGGCCGGCGGTGGCTCTCGCCGTGTTGGAGGGGATCGACCTTCCGGGCTATCACCGGCTGCCCGCCACCCGGGCCGAACTGCTCGCTCGGCTCGGACGGGACGACGAGGCCCGAGCCGCCTACGACCAGGCCGCGGCACTGGCCACCAACGCGACCGAGCGGGCCTACCTGGAGACCCGTCGTACCGAACTCACCAGTGAACGGAGAGCATCATGACAGCCACCTACACCGTCGACGTCTTTTCCAGCCTCGACGGCTTCGGCACCACAAGCGGCAACTGGGGCGGCTACTGGGGAAAGCAGGGCCCCGAACTGCTCGCGCACCGCCTGTCCGTCTACGGCGCGGAGCAGCGCATGGTCTTCGGGGCCAACACGTACCGGGTGTTCGCGCAGATGCTGGCCGCGAGCACCGAGGAGTCCGAGGTCCGCGACGCCTGGGTGACCGAACCAGCCGTTCGCGCGCGCCGCCGGTCGTATTCCCCTCGGCCTACCGCATCGCCGCCGAGAGGTCGGCCGCGGCTTCGAACGTCGGCGCCGCCCGCTGAGCCTCGTCGGCACTGAGCACGACGGCGTCTGCGCGGGCCAGCATTTCCCGTGCCGTCTCCTGGTCGCGAAGGACCAGTGCCAGTTCGGCGCGGTAGACGAGGACTTCTACCTGTGCGACCGGGTCGTCATCGGATTGCGGGCGGGCGAGGGCGCTGTCGAGGATGCGGACGGCCTGCCCGATGTCACCCCTGGAATCACCCTGCACCACGGCGTTCGCCAGGGCTTTCGCGAGTCGCCCGGGAGGCACCGTCGCCACCGTTGGCGTGGTGGCGACATTCTGGACCACGCGGATCCAGTTGCCGCCCGGGTCGATGACGCTGAACCCGCCCAGGCCGTCGTAGTTTCGTCGTGTCCGGGGACGCGTCATCCGTGGTGTCCCGGACACCAGCACCTTGCCGTACGAGGATCGCATTCCCGCAGCGAATGCCCGGTGCAGCCCCGCGATGTCCGATGTGAGCACCAGGCAGGAGCCGTAGGACTGCTCGGGGTCGAAACCGGCGATCTCGAAGAAGTGCAGATGCAGATCCTCGCGGCGCAACGCCACGTACGGGTTGGGCTTGCGCTGCTGGTGCGTGGTGTGGAAGCCGAGAACCTCGTAGAAGGTGACGATGTCGTCGATGGACGCGCAGGGCAGCAGGGGAACGGTCACCTCGTTGGTCATGGGTCCTTCCTAGACGTCACGACGTGCCCGTCGCACATGGAAAAAGCCGATCATCGCCCATGCCCGCCCAAACGGCTGATGACGATCGGCTCTCCGCCTAGCTCACCACGTGTGGGCGACGTCGAGCACCACCCGGCTGTGGGTGCCGGGACCGGCGAGCACGAGCACCCGGAACGGCAACCGCGCCCGTACGCCGACGGCGAAGGTGCTGTAGCCCTCGAAGCTGCCGCCGAACACCACGTCGCGCAGCGTCGGGTAGCGCAGCAAATTCGCCACGTGCTCGCCGACCGCGTAGGGCACGGTCCCCAGGTGGTCGTCGTCGTACGCCGGGGCCCGCAGCGAGACCCGCAGCAGCGCCCCGCCGGCGGTGTAGGGCGACAGCGCCAGCCCTTCGCCCTCGGTCCACGTCTCGCCGTAGCTGATCGCGTAACCGTCGACCGGACCGTTGAACTCGAACACGACCCGGTCGTAGCAGTCGTGCCGGCCGGTCCGCACGTCCATCAGCGGGGCGTCGCTCAGTGTGCCGGCAGCCTTCTCCGCGCTGCCCCAGGTGATCCCGCAGTACGCCGCTCCGGTCGTGGTGCCCGCGGCGGTGCTGCCGCTGGCGCTGGCGACCAGCCCGGCGAGGGCGACGACCAACGCGGTCAGTGCGCTCCTGATCCTCATTGTGGTTTCTCCGTTCGGCATCGGGGTCACGTCGCGGCGTCGCTGCCGGTGACCCGCTGCCGTCACCGTCGTCCTGCCCCGGCACGGGAGCTTCGCTGCGACGTAACCGCTGGGTAACAGCCTGCACGTCGCCGGTATGACGCTTCCGCTATGCCGAACATCGGCCGCCGTCACATTAATATCGGCGTGCATCGATGGACCGGCGGCGACGGTCGCCGGACGACCGCAGGGGAGTACCCGATGTTCCGAGGACAACTGAGACGCGCGGCGCTGGCCATGCTGGTGGCGATCCTGGCAGCGGCCGGGATACAGCTCGCCACCGGCACGCCGGCCGCCGCCGTCCGGACCGTCTACTACGACGCGAGCCGGACCGGCGAGTTCCGCACCAACTTCGACCAGGCGGCGCAGATCTGGAACAGCCGGGTCAGCAACGTCCGACTCCTGGCCGGCACTCCGGCCAGCATCACCATCTACGTCGACGAAGGTTGGCCGCGCGCGCAGCCGACCGGTCTCGGCTCGGGCCGGATCTGGATGGGCCGCACGGCCGTCAACCAGGGCTACGACCGCACCCGCATCGCCACCCACGAAGTCGGCCACATCCTGGGCCTGCCGGACCGGCGCACCGGCCTCTGCTCCGACCTGATGTCCGGCAGCAGCGCACCGGTCTCCTGCCGCAACGCGAACCCCAGCGCCGCCGAGGCGAGCCGGGTGAACTCGCTGTTCGCCGGCTCCCTGGCCGCGCCGGCCAGCACGACGTACACCTGGAACGGCGACTCGGGCATCAGCCCGCTGGTGGTCGGTGGCCGGCCGGCCACGGAAAACTACCCCTTCATGGTGTACGTCTCCGGCTGCACCGGCACGCTGATCAAGGGCAACTGGGCGGTCACCGCCAAGCACTGTTCGACGCCGTCCTCGGTGCGGGTGGGCAGCATCAACCGCTCCAGCGGCGGGACCGTGGCGCGGGTGACCCGGGCGGTCAACCACCCGAGCGTCGACGTCAAGCTGCTGCAACTGGCCAGCTCGGTCACGTACGCGCCGGCCCCGATCCCGAGCACCTCCGGCGCGGTCGGCACCGCCACCCGGATCATCGGCTGGGGTCAGACCTGCGCCCCGCGGGGCTGCGGTTCGGCTCCGGCCGTGGCCAACGAGCTCGACACGTCAATCGTGGCCGACAGCCGGTGCTCCGGCATCAACGGCCCGTACGAGATCTGCACCAACAACACCAACGGCAACTCCGGCGCCTGCTATGGCGACTCGGGTGGTCCGCAGGTGCGCCGGGTCAACGGAGTGTGGAACCTGATCGGCGCCACGAGTCGGGCCGGAAACAACAACTCCACCTGCGCCACCGGCCCGTCCATCTACGTCGACCTGCCGTCGATCCGATCGTGGATCTCCACTCAGGTGGGTGGCCTGCCGGTCTGACCATCAGCGACATCACGGGCGGGGGCGAGCGTCGAACGCGCCCCCGCCCCGGTGTGCCGGTGTCACCCACGCGATCCCACCATGCGGTACGGTGCGTGGCATATCGGCACATCGGAGGTGGCGTCGTGCCTACCGTCGTCGTTCTCGCGCTGACCCTCGCCCTGGCGCCCGCGCCGTCCCCGTCGGCCACCCCTCGTCCGCTCGGTGACATCGTCGGCGGCGTCGGCCAGATCGTCGACGAGCTGCTCGGTGGCGACACGCCGAGTGCCGCTCCGACGCCGAGCGACACCCCCACCGGGGCGGCCACGCCGAGTCGGCCACCGGTCACCGGTCGGCCCAGTCCGGCGCAACCCATCGCGGTCCCCAAGCCCGCCGGGTCGGCGGGCGGTGGTGTCCCCGCACCCGCAGCCACCGATCGCCGACCCGTCGAGGGGGACACCGGCACCCGCGAGGCCGCAGTGCCGCGGCGCGACGGCGACACCCCACCGAACGCCCCGCCGGCGCTCGCCAACCCCACCCGGAATGCTTGGCCGCCCGCGTCGTACCTGCTGGTCGTGGCGGTCCTCGGGGTGCTGGCACTGCTGCTCCTGCGCCGCCGGGCGCCGGTCCCCGCCGCCGCGCCCGACCCCGGTCCGGTACCGGATTCCGGCCCGGCACCGGATTCCGGCCCGGTGCCGGACAACGTCAGCCGATTGCCGACCAGCCTCAACGTCATCTACGAGATGGGCCGGCAGGACGAGCGACTCGAACAGGAGCGCCGTCGGCGTACCTGAGGGAACGCTGTCCTCACGATGCCGAGTAGGCGCCCTCACGCCTGGGGATCGCGTCGTCGTACGCCCCGCCCGGCCCGCTGTAGCGGGCCTTGCCCTTCGGGTACGGCCAGGCGTTCGCGGTGCAGCCGTGCAGGCCCAGCGTCTGCTGCTGCATGACCGGCGCCGGCCGGCCCCGCCCGGGGCACCGCTCGTGGCCGTGCCCGAGTTTGTGCCCCACCTCGTGGTTGACCATGTACTGCCGGTAGGTCTCCAGTGTCGCGCCGTAACCCGGCACCCCCTTGACCCAGCGCGCCACGTTGAGCACCACCCGGCCACCGTTGCGGCAGGAGGTGTAGGCGTCCGGCACGTCCTGGCAGAGGGTGTCGCGGGTGCCGGGGGTCGCCAGGTAGATGGTGAAGTCGGTCGGTTCGCCGGCACCGACCCGGCGCAGCCGCCAGGCTCCATCCGCCGTCCACCCGCGTGGGTCGTTCAACGTCGTGGTGATCGCGGTGGCGATGTCAGTCGTCGGCAGGCCCCGGATGTCGCGCTCCACGGCGACCCGGTAGCGCAGCAACCGGCCGGCCGTCGCGCGCCCGGGGGTCGTCTCGCCGGGCGCCACCGACCAGCGGTTACCGCCGGTGGCGGGATAGCTGACCGGGATGACCGGTGCGGAACTGGGTCGCACCTCGGTGGCCCCGGTCGGCCGACCGGTAGGTGTCGCCGGTCCGCTGGGGGCGGCCGGCCCGGCGACGACCGGGTCGGTGGCGGGTTGCCCGGCGGCGGGCAGGCCGCACCCGGTGAGCAGCGCCACCACCAGCAGTGACGCCATCGAGGCGGTACCCCGGCGGCGGGTAACCTTCGTCGACATGTCTCTCCCCTCGCGCGTCGCTCTGCGGCGGCGCGGAGGAGAAGACGGGTGACAGTGGCGAAAAGTTGATGTGACCCAGGGCTCAACCTTTTGCCGGCCTCACCCGTCTCTAGCTCTGTGGCACGGGGAGGGTTCGCGGTGGCGCGGGGTGACGCGGATTTCGTCGAGTTCGCGCGGGCGGCGTCCGCGCGACTGGTGCACGCCGCGTACCTGATGACCGGTGACCACCACCAGGCCGAGGACGCCGCGCAGACCGCACTGGTGCGCACCTACGCGTCGTGGTCGCGGATCCACGACGACGACGCCTACGGGTACGCCCGCCGCACACTGGTCAACCATCTGGTCGACGGGTGGCGACGGCCGATGCGGGAGTACCCGACCGACGAGGTGCCGGAGCAGCGACGTGGCGACGTGGCCGACGACGTGGCCACCCGGCGCTGGTTGATCAGCATCCTCGGTGCGCTCAGCCCCCGGGAGCGCGCCATCGTCGTCCTGCGCTACTACTTCGACCTGCCGGAGGCGCAGGTGGCCCGGGAACTTGCCGTATCCGTCGGCACGGTCAAGAGCACCAGCTCCCGAGCTCTGGAGAAGTTGCGCACCGCCGCGCCCCGCACAGCCGATGAGAGGGCGCGCCGATGAGCGAGCTGGAACGGCTCCGCCACGCGATGCGGGCGACCGAGCGTCCCGACGCCGTGCTCGATCTGGACTCCGTGATGCGCGAGGGACGTCGGTTGCGTACCCGTCGACGCATCGCCGGAGCCGGGGCGGCGACGCTCGCGACCGGCTTGGCCGCCGTGGTCGTCGTGGTGGCGGTCGGCGCGTCCGGGCCGGGCGATCCGGCGCCGACCGCGCACCCGCCGCCGGTCGCCGTCGCTCCACCGTCGGTCGGTGTCTCGCCGTGGGCGGAGAAGTCGCTGGGCTCCACGCCACCGCCGACGGTGGGCCGTGACGAGCCGCCACCGAAGCCGATGGGCCGGATCGTGGACAGCGGGGTGCGGCACGGCGCCGAGCGTCGGGTCTACTACTTCGTCCCGGTGTCCGTGTCCGGTGAGCCCAAGGTGTCCATCGGTCTGGCCGCCGGTCGCCAGGCTCCGGACGGCTCGTTGAGCACCGACATCCTGGTCAACGACGTCGACGGCAGCGACCGCGGCGCCGGGTTCCACCAGATCGGCTACGACGAGGGCTTCGCCGCTCCGGTGCCCACCTTCGGCTACTTCGTCGGCCCCGCCAAGCGGATCATCGGCACCGTCGACGGTCGGCAGGTCGACGCCCGAGTGGCGCCATGGAGTGCCGACAAGCAGGTGCTGATCTTCTGGTTCGACCCGGCGCGGCTCACCCCGGGGGAGCGGCTGGACGGCATCATCGCCCACGACGCCAGCGGCCGGCGACTCTGACGCGCCGCCGGCTCAGGCCAGTCGACGCTCGATGGTCACCGTCGTCCCCTCGGCGGTGGAGACCAGCCGCACGTCGCCGTAGGCGTTCATCAGCAGCGCGCCGCGTCCCCGGTCCATCGCCGGCCGGCGGTCCCGCCAGGTGCCGAAGTCCCGTACCGAGATCCGGCTCAGTCCGCCACCAACCTGGACGCGCACCCGTACCTCCGGACGGCTGGGTCGCTGGGCGTGCTCGACCGCGTTGTTCATGGCCTCGGACGCGGCGAGTAGGAGATCTTCCAGCACGTCCGGGTCGACGTCCAGATCGCCCAGCGCGCCCCGGACGTCCCGACGCATCGCGGCGGCGGAGGTGGGCGCGGACGGGTACGTCCACCCGACGTCCAGCAGGTCGCCCAGCCCGTCCGGTTCGGCCGGCGTCTCCACGACCACTGACGCGTCGCGGACGGTTTCCACCATCGGGGTCGGCGGAACGGGCCCGACCGGGGCGGGTCGGGCCGACTGTGTCGTGACCGTCGCCGGGTCGCCGCCGATCGCCGCGGCAGGGGTACGGTCGCGGGCGCGGCGGATGCTGGCCCGGATCCGGGCGATCAACTCGGCCGCGGCGAACGGTTTGACCAGGTAGTCGTCGGCGCCCAGGCTGAGGCCCTCCACGCTGGCCTCCCCGCCGGCACGGGCGGAGAGCACCAGCACGGGCAGCGTCCGGGTCGTCGGGTCGGCGCGTAGTCGGCGCACCAGGTCGAAGCCGTCCAGCACCGGCATCATCACGTCGGTCAGGACCAGGTCGGGCAGATCACCGTGGATCTCGTCGAGGGCCTGCCGGCCGTCGGTGACGGCCCGCACCCGCCAGCCCTGCCCGGTGAGCAGCCGGGTGAGGTACGCCCGCATGTCGGCGTTGTCGTCGGCGAGCAGGATCCGGGCGCCGGCCAGCTCGTCGGTGGCCGCCCCGGACGCGGGATCGGGCTCGGTCGGCACGTCGTCCGGTTCGGTGAGCCAGCCCATCGCCTCCTCGACGGCGGCGCGGGCCGCGTCACCCCGTCCGTCCATAGCGGGGCCGGTGACCGCGGCGCGGTGCGCCGCCGACCAGGGCAGCGTCACTGTGAACCTGCTGCCGACGCCCACCTGGCTGGTCACGCGCACGTCGCCGCCCTCCAGCCGGGCCAGCTCGTGCACCAGGGCCAGGCCGATGCCAGTGCCCTCGTGACTGCGCGAGCGGGCGCCCCGCACCCGGTGGAAGCGTTCGAAGAGTTTCGGCAGGTCCCGTTCCGAGATGCCGATGCCGGTGTCCGCGACGGTGAGGCGCACCTCCTCGTCGTCGGCGTCGAGGGTGACCCGGATACGGCCGATGAACGTGTACTTCAGCGCGTTGGAGAGCAGGTTCGTGACGATGCGTTCCCAGTTGACCGGGTCGACCGCGACCGGCCGGGGCAGCGGTGGGCAGCTCACCTCGAGGGTCAGCCCGGCCCGCTCGACGGCGGCCCGGAAGACCCCGGCGAGCTCGGCGGTCAGCGCGGCCAGGTCCACCACCCGGGCGTCGCTGCGCGCCCGCCCGGCCTCCAGGCTGGAGAAGGTGAGCAGGCTGTTGACCAGCGTCAACAGTCGGGTGGCGTTGCGCCAGCCGGTCTCCACCCGCTCCCGCTGCACCGCCGCCAAAGGCGCGGTGGCGTCGGTGAGGGCGTCGGTCAGCGGACCGAGGATGAGGGTCAACGGGGTACGGAACTCGTGGCTGACGTTGGCGAAGAAGTCGGTCTTGACCCGGTCCAGTTCCGCCATCGCCTCGATCCGGCGCCGCTCCTCCTCGTACTCCTGGGCGTTGCGCAACGCCACGGAGATCTGCTGGGCGAGCAGTTGGTGGAAGGAGCGGTACGCCTCGTCGAGCCCTCGGCTGGGGCTGACCCCGGCGAGCAGGACGCCGAGCGGCTGATCCTCGTCGGCGGAGGGCAGCGGCAGCGCCAGCGCGGTGCGGACCGGGTCGTTCCACGGGCCGGCGGGCAGCGGCAGCCGGTCGGCGACATCGGTCACCTGGGTCGCCCGGCCCTCGGCGGCGTCCGCCAGCCCCCAGGCGTACGCGGGCGGGCCCGGGTCGGTCAGCTCGACGGCGTCCGGCAGGGCCCGGGCGTGCCCCTCGTCGCCGCCGGTGCAGGCGACCCGGCGCAGCGTCGTGCCGTCGCGCAGGTAGATGGCGGCGAACGGCACGTCCAGGGGGTGGCCGTCGATCACGTCGATCAGCCGAGCGCCGGTGGCGTCCACGTCGACGGTGCGCCCGTCGCCGAGCACTGACAGGTCGCGCAGCAGACGGAGCCGGCGTTCGCCGATCACCTGCTGGGTGACCTCGCTGCACACGGTCAGTACGCCGACGGTGCGGCCGTCGTCGTCGCGGGCGGGGGCGTGCGAGACGCTGAAGTACGCCTCCTCGCGGTAGCCGGCCCGCTCCAGCAGCAGTTGCAGGGCGGGGACCCAGCTGGCCACGCCGGTCGCCATGGCCTCCTCGATCAGCGGGGCGAGCACGTGCCAGCCCTCGGCCAACGTCACTCGTACGTCGTCGCCGAGCGCGGTGGGGTGCTTGTCGCCGATCAGCGCCGAGTACGCGTCGTTGTAGAGCTGGGAGTAGCTCTCACCCCAGAGCAGCAGCATGGGATACCGGGAGGAGAGCACCATCCGGACGGCGGCGCGCAGGCTCTGTGGCCATCCGCCGACCGGGCCGAGCGGGGTGTCGGCCCAGTCCAGCTGGGCCATCAGCCGCCCGGTGTCGCCGCCGCCGAGGAACAGGTCGGTGCTGGGTCGCGTCACGCTCGATCCGACCCCATCGCAAGCCCCCGTTCCGGGCCCGACGACCCCTGCCGCGTTACCTACCCATCCTGACACCTCTACTCACCTGTGCCGACGCCGGTACCCACCGTCGAACCGGCGGCGGTTCGGGACGAACGACCGATGCTCGGGAAATAGATATCTGTCAGTGTCTCGGGTATCTCTCCAACCCCGAGGAGCCCCCATGAGAGGCAGAACGCTGAGCGCGGGAATCGCGCTCGCCGTGTTCGCCGGGATGACGGTGCCGCTGGCCGCCCAACCGGCGACCGCGTCACCTCCGACCGCCACGACGGTGAACCGGCCGATCGCCGCGTCCGCCGCCGCGCTGGCCGCGCCGGACATCTCCATCGCCAACGTCCAGGCGCACTTGACCCAGTTCAATGCCATCGCCACCAGCAACGGTGGCAACCGACGGGCCGGCTCGGCCGGCTACACCGCCTCGCTCAACTACGTCAAGACCAGGCTCCAGTCGGCTGGCTACACGGTCAGTGAGCAGTACTGCTCCAGCTGCCGGTACCCCTCCAACAACCTCATCGCCGAGTGGCCCGGCGGCCCGGCCGACCAGGTGGTCATGTTTGGCGCGCACCTGGACGGCGTCGCGGCCGGGCCGGGCATCAACGACAACGCCACCGGCTCGTCGACCCTGCTGGAGAACGCGCTGGTCCTGGCCGCGCAGAACCCGACGATGACCAAACGGGTGCGGTTCGCCTGGTGGACCGACGAGGAGCAGGGGCTCAACGGCTCCCGGTTCTACGTCAACTCACTCAGCGCCACCCAGCGCGGCTACATCAAGGGTTACTACAACTTCGACATGGTCGGCTCGACCAATGGCGGCTACTTCATCAACCGGGTCACCTCGACCACGGCGGCGCCGCTGAAGGCGTACTGGGACTTGTTGGGCCTGCAACCCGAGGAGAACATCGAGGGCCAGGGCCGATCCGACGACTACTACTTCCAGCAGGCAGGCATCCCCACCTCGGGGTACGCCGCCGGTGCCAGCGCCCGCAAGACCAGCGCCCAGGCCGCCAAGTGGGGCGGCACCGCCAACTCCGCGTACGACCCGTGCTACCACCGGTCCTGCGACACCACCGCCAACGTCAGCGCCACTGTGCTGAACCGGGCAGCCGACGGTGTCGCGTACGCGCTGTGGCAGCTCGCCGTGGGCGGCGGCACCCCGACCTGCACCGGTGGCCAGGTGGTCGGAAACGGTGGCTTCGAGAGCGGCAGCACGCCGTGGACCGCGTCCTCCGGCGTGATCACCAACGCCAGCGGCCAGCCGGCCCGGACCGGGTCGTACAAGGCGTGGCTCAACGGGTTCGGCAGCACCCGCACCGAGAGCCTCTCGCAGTCGGTGACACTGCCGGCCGGCTGCGCCACGTACACGCTGTCGTTCTGGCTGCACATCGACACCGCGGAGACCACCAGCTCCACGGCGTACGACCGACTCACAGTGCAGGCGGGTTCGACCACCCTCGCGACGTACTCGAATCTCAACGCCGCTACCGGTTACGTGCAGCGCAGCCTCAACGTGGCCGCGTTCGCCGGGCAGACGGTGACGCTGCGGTTCACCGGCACCGAGGACTCGTCCTTGCAGACCACCTTCGTGATCGATGACGTCACGTTGCAGGCGAGCTGACCGCGTACCCGAAAACGGGCCGCCACCGGTTCTTCCCGGTGGCGGCCCGTCGCGTCGCGGGTCAGGGGAGCTGTGGGTAGAGCGCGGCGACGCCGCCGGCCAGCCCGGCCTGCACCTGGCGGCTGAGGTCGTCGGCGAGGATCTCGTACGCGTCGGCCTCGACGCCGTCCACGCCGATCCGGGCGATCGCCGCCGGGTCGGACTTCGGGCCGGTGATGTCGGCGGCCATGTCGGTGTCGAGGTAGCCGACGTGCAGGCCGGAGACCCGAACGCCCCGCTCGGCGAGTTGGACGCGCAGCACGTTCGTCATCGCCCACTCGGCGGACTTGGCGGCGCTGTAGGCAGCGTGGGTCGGGGAGCCGAACCAGGACAGCACGGAGAGCACGTTGAGGATCGTTCCGCCGCCGTTGCCGGCGATGACCGGCGCAAACGCCCGGATCGTCGACAGGGTGCCGATGTAGTGGGTCTCCAGCTCCAGCCGGACGAGGTCCAGGTCGCCGTCGAGCAGGTCGGTCCGGGTGTCGATGCCCGCGTTGTTGATCAGCAGGTTCACCCCGCCGGCCAGCTCGGCGGCGGCGGCCACCGAGGCGGAATCGGTGATGTCGAGGCGGACCGGCGTCACGCCGGGCAGGTCGACGGTGTCGGGGTTGCGGGCGCCGGCGTAGACGGTGGCGCCCCGGGCGAGGAGCTCGGCGGCCAGGTGCCGGCCGAGGCCACGGTTGGCGCCGGTGACGAGGGCGGTGCTTCCAGCGATCTTCATGGCCGTCACGCTATCCGACCTGACTTCTGTTAGGCAAAGTCAGCTACGTCACGAGGGTGGTCGACGGGATCGGGAATACGACCCGGATGCGCCCACACCCCGACCGGTGACGACTCGTATCCTTTCCGCGAACCTTCGCACGAGCCGAGATGGGAGACGGTGTGAGCAACCAGGCCGAAACGTTGGAATTCCAGGCCGAGGCGCGTCAGCTCCTCCAGTTGGTGGTCCACTCGATCTATTCGAACAAGGACGTCTTCCTGCGGGAACTCATCTCGAACGGGTCCGACGCACTGGACAAGCTCCGGCTGGCCACCCTCGTCGACAAGGACCTCGTCGCCGACACCGACGACCTGCACGTCGCCCTGGAGATCGACAGCGACGCCCGCACCCTCACCGTGCGCGACAACGGCATCGGGATGACCCGCGACGAGGTCGTCCAGCTGATCGGCACGATCGCCAAGTCGGGCACCGCCGAGCTGCTGCGCCAACTGCGCGAGTCCGCCGACGCCCACGCCAAGCAGGACCTCATCGGCCAGTTCGGCGTCGGCTTCTACGCCGCGTTCATGGTCGCCGACCGGGTCACCCTGCTGACCCGCAAGGCCGGCGAGACCGGCGGCACCCGCTGGGAGTCCACCGGCGAGGGCACCTACTCCATCGAGTCGGTCGACGAGGCGCCGCAGGGCACCACTGTGACGCTGCACCTCAAGCCGGCCGACACCGAGGACAACCTGCACGACTACACCGCCGAGTGGACCGTCCGCGAGATCGTCAAGCGCTACTCCGACTTCATCGCCTGGCCGATCCGGATGAGCGTCGAACGCCCCGGCGTCGACGGTGCGGCCGCCACCCGCGAGGTGCAGACCCTCAACTCGATGAAGGCGCTCTGGGCGCGGCCCCGCGACGAGGTCGACGCCGCCGAGTACAACGAGTTCTACAAGCACGTGAGCCACGACTGGGCCGACCCGCTCGAGGTCGTGCACATGAAGGGCGAGGGCACCTTCGAGTACGAGGCGCTGCTCTTCCTGCCCAGCCACGCCCCACTGGACCTGTTCTCTCCGCAGGGCCGCCGGGGTGTCCAGCTCTACGTCAAGCGCGTCTTCATCATGGACGACTGCGAGGCGCTGGTCCCGACCTACCTGCGCTTCGTCAAGGGCGTGGTCGACGCGCACGACCTGTCGCTGAACATCTCCCGGGAGATCCTCCAGCAGGACCGGCAGATCCAGATCGTCCGCCGCCGCCTGGTCAAGAAGGTCCTCGCCACGGTCAAGGACCTCAAGGCCAACCACGCCGAGCGCTACCGCACCTTCTGGAGCGAGTTCGGCGCGGTGGTCAAGGAGGGGCTGATCGACGACACCGACAACAGGGACACCCTGCTGGACATCCTGTCGGTGGCCTCGACCAACGACCCGGCCGAGCCCACCGACCTGGCCGGGTACGTGTCGCGGATGAAGGACGGCCAGAACGACATCTGGTACGCCACCGGCGAGTCCCGGGCCGCCATCGAGAACTCTCCGCACCTGGAGGCGTTCCGGGCCAAGGGGCACGAGGTGCTGCTGCTCACCGACCAGGTCGACGAGGTGTGGGTCGAGCGGGTCGGCACGTACGACGGTCGGCAGCTGCGCTCGATCGCCAAGGGCGAGATCGACCTGGACACCGACGAGGAGAAGCAGCAGGCCGAGGCCGAGCGTGAGCAGCAGCGACAGGAGTTCGCCGGGCTGCTCGACTGGCTGGGGACCACCCTCACGGACAGCGTCCGGGAGGTCCGCCTGTCGTCGCGGCTGACCGCCTCACCGGCCTGCGTCGTCGGCGACGCCCACGACCTCACCCCGACCCTGGAGAAGATGTACCGGGCGATGGGGCACGAGATCCCCACCACCAAGCGGATCCTGGAGATCAACCCCGGCCACCCGCTGGTGTCCGGGCTGCGCAAGGCCCACGAGCAGGGCAGCGACACCGTCGCCCTGACCGAGACCGCCGAGCTGCTCTATGGCCTGGCGGTGCTCGCCGAGGGCGGTGAGCTGACCGACCCGGCCCGCTTCACCCGGACGCTCGCCGACCGGCTGGCGCGCACCCTGTAGGCGTACCCTCGGCCGGCGGCCCGCCCGAGCAGCGGGCCCGCCGGCCGGTCACGTCAGTGACCGGGGATCACCAGACCCGACTCGTACGCGATCATCACCGCCTGGGCGCGGTCGCGCAGGTGCAGCTTGGTGAGCAGGTTGCCGACATGGGTCTTCACCGTGTGCTCGCTGAGGTGGTGGTGGGCGGCGATCTCGGCGTTGGACAGACCGGCCGCGATCAGGCGCAGCACGTCCGTCTCGCGGGCGGTCAGAGCGGTCACCGCGGCGGCCCGGACGGGGTCCGGATGGCCGCGCCGGTGCAGTTCGCCGATCACCCGGGCGGTGACGGCGGGAGCGAGCAGCGCGTCCCCGGCGGCGACCACACGAACCGCGTTCACCAGATCGGCTCGGGGAGCGTCCTTGAGCAGGAAGCCGCTGGCCCCGGCCCGCAGGGCCGCGTACAGGTAGTCGTCGGTGTCGAACATGGTCAGGGCGAGAACCCGACTCGGGGTGAGCGCGCAGACCTGGCGGGTCGCGGCGACGCCGTCGAGGACGGGCATGCGCATGTCCATCAGCACGACGTCGGGGCGAAGTTCCAGGGCGGCCCGCACGGCGGCCGCGCCGTCGGGGGCCTCGGCGACCACCTCGATGTCCGGCTCGGCGCCGAGAATGGTGGCGAACCCGGCCCGGAACAGGTCCTGGTCATCGGCGAGCACGACACGCAGCATCAGAGCACCGCCGGTGCCGACAGCGGCAGGGTAGCGGTCACCGTGAAGCCGTGGCCGTCGCAGGCCGGGCTGGTGTGCAGGGTTCCACCGCAGGCGTGGGCGCGCTCGCGCATGCCGACGATCCCGTACCCGGGGCGGCCGGTCTCGGCCGCCCGGTGGCCGCGGCCGTCATCGGTGACCGACACTGTCAACGAGTGCGCCGTGTGGTCCAGCCGGACGCGAACCGACCGGGCCCCGGCATGCCGCACCACGTTGGTCAGGGACTCCTGCACGATCCGGTAGGCGGCCACCCCGACGTCCGAGGGCGGTGCGAGCGTGGGCTCGACGGCACCCCCAAACGGCGAGACGGTGAGCACGGCATCGAGGCCGGCGGCCCGGACCCGCTCGACGAGGACGGGAAGGTGGTCCAGACCCGGCTGGTCGAGTGGTTGGTCGGCGGGTTCGTACAGGCTGCCGACCGCGCGGCGGAGCTGAACGACAGCGTCCCTACCGGTGGCGGCGATAGTGGCGAACGTGGCATCGGCGCGATCCGGCTGGTGGCGGACCAGCAGCGGACCCGCCTCCGCCTGGACGATCATGACGCCTACCGCGTGGGTGAGGATGTCGTGCAGATCGCGGGCGATCCGCGTGCGTTCGCGCAGCACCGCCGCCGCACGTTCACCGGCGATACGACGATCGCGTTCGGCGAGAGCCGCGGCCTGGGTTCGGCGGGCCCGCGTGCTGGTGCCCAGCGCGTACGCGAAGAGGTAGGCGACCGACAGGTAACGCAGCACCTCCACGTCCGGGCGAGGATAGAGCAGCGAGACCAACAGCCCGGCGGCGGTGAGCGCGATGCCGAGCAGGCGGATCGGCAGTGAGGCCCGCGCCGCGAACGTGTAGAGGCACACGAGCGGTCCAACCGGCAGCAGTGGGGGCGCGCCGAGCGAGGCCGAGACGGTCGTGGCGACTCCCACGACGAGGGCGACCCGGAGCAGCGCTCGGTCCCGCCACAGCACCGGCACCGACGACGCGACCGCGAGCGGCAGCACCCACCACGCACGTGGCCCACCGGCCAGCGCCGGCAGCACGGTCGCGGCGACGGCGGCCACGGTGACGGCGAGATTGACGTACCGCTTCACGTCGGCAGTATCGTCCGACCCGGCTCGCCGACGCCTCCCTCCACGGGACCAGATCGATCCCGGCTCGCACGGCGATCCGCTCCGGCCGCCCGCGCCGCACGCTCGACGGATGATGACGATCCTCGCCACGCTCCTGAGTGGCCTGCTCTGGCTCGGCGGCACCGGCCTGCACCCGGTCCCGGCGCTGACCTGGCTCGCCCCGCTCCCGCTGATCCTCGCCTCGACGCGGGTACGCCCGAGGACAGCGCTCCTCGCGACAGCCCTCGCCTGGTCGATCGGTCAGGGCGGCGTGCTCGGCTACTACCTCGGCACCCTGCGACTACCGGTTCCCGTGGTCGCCGGTGTGGTCCTGCTCGGCGTCGTCGTGGCGACCGGCACGGTTCTGCTCGCCCGCGGACTACTGCTGCGCGGACGAACCGCCCTCGCCGTCCTCGCCGTGCCCTCGCTCTGGGTGCTGGGGGAGTACGCCGCGTCCCGCTTGCTGCCGCACGGCGCCTGGTGGAGCCTCGCCTACACCCAGGCCGACGTCCGGCCGGTGATCCAACTGAGCGCGCTCACCGGCGTCTGGGGCGTCACCTACCTGCTGCTCGCCGTCCCGATAGCCCTCGCCGCCCTGCGCCCAAGCCCCCGGCCCGCGGTCACCTGCCTGCTCGTCCTCCTGCTCGGCGCCGGCGGGTGGTCGGCCTGGTCGCTGCGCCGTTCCCCTTACCCGGCCGAGCCGCTGACCGTCGGCCTGGTGGCCCTGCGGCAGCCCGAGGACGGGCTCCCGATCGACGAGCAGCCCGGCCGTGACCTGCTCGCCCGTTATGCCGCGCGGGTCGAGGGTCTGGTCGCCCGTGGGGCACGGATCGTCGTCCTGCCGGAGAAGGTGTTCGCCGTGACGGACACGACGATGCCCGTGCTCGTGGCCGCGCTCCAACAGACCGAGGCCCAGGTCGTCGTCGGCGCGGTGCGGCATCAGGCGGACAGGGCGAGCAACGTCGCACTGGTGCTCGAACCCGGCGGGACCGTCGCGACGTACGAGAAACAGCATCTCATCCCGGGCCTGGAAGACTGGTTGACGCCGGGTGACGGCGACGTGCTCGTGGACGGGCGGTTCGGCGTCGCGATCTGCAAGGACCTCGACCATCCCGGTCTGGTCCGGGGGTATCGGGCGCAGGGCGCCTCGGTGCTGCTCGTCCCCGCCCTGGACTTCACCTCCGATGGATGGCTGCACGGTCGGATGGCGCTGGTCCGGGGAGTGGAGAACGGGCTCGTCGTGGTCCGGGCTGCGGCGTTCGGCCGGCTGACGGTCACCGACCCCGGCGGCAGGATGCTGGGTGAGGCCACCGCCGGCGACGCGGAGTTGCTGCTCGCCACCCCGACGTCGGGGTGGGGCACTGTCTATTCGCGTACCGGAGATTGGTTTCCGCTGTTGTCAGTGGCCCTGTTGGTCCTGGCCGTGGGCGGGGCGCGGTGGTGGCCGATTACCAGCGGTTCCAGTGGGCGAACGCGTCCGCGTCGGCCCGCGGACCGGGCTTGAAGTCGGTGCCCAGGGTGTACGCCACCGGGGTGAGGGCGACCTGCACGACAGTGTCGTAGGGGATGCCGAGCAGTTCGGCCATCTCCCGCTCGTAGCTGAGATGGCTGGTGGTCCAGGCGGTGCCGAGCCCGCGTTCCCGGGCGGCCAGCATGAAGCTCCAGAACGCCGGGATGACCGAACCCCAGGCCCCCGCCTGCCCGCGAACGCTGTCCAGTTCCGCGCGTGACTCGACCCGTAGACAGGGGATGAGCAGCAACGGGACCTCGTGCAGGTGGTCCGCCAGGTGCGCCAGACTGCCGGCGATCCGGCCCCACTGCTCGGAGGCGAAGTTCATCCGGCTGAAGGCCGGCCCGGTGCCACCGGACGCCGGTGGCGGCGCCATCAGGCCGCGTCGCCACAGACGGGCGACGGCCGCCCGGGTCTCGCGGTCCTCGACGAAGATGAAGTCCCAGCGTTGCCTGTTGCGGCCACTGGGTGCCTGAAGCGCGATGCGCAGACAGTCCTCGATCACGTCGCGGGGGACCGGGCGTCCCAGGTCGAGACGTTTGCGGACGGCGCGGGTCGTGCTCAGGACCTCGTCGGCGGACAGGCCCAGCGTGCTCGGCGGGTTCTTTCCGGCCGATATGGCGTCGGTCATGCGGGTGCTCCCACTCGCTCCGGCAGGTCAAGGTTGGCGATGATCGCGGGAAGGATGCCCGGAAATCGGTCGTTGATCTCGTCAGCCCGCAACTCGTGGCGACGGAAACTGCCGTTCGGCGTGACACGGAGGACGCCGGCCGCACGCAGGACCTTCAGGTGATGCGAGAGCGTCGAAATGCTGACCTCGGACAACGCGTCGAATTGGCCGCAGACGACACCGCCGGCCTGCGCCAACTGCCGTACGACGCTGAGGCGTACCGGGTCGGCCAGGGCGCCGAGCAGGGTGGCCAGGTCGACCGAGGTGAGATCGGGATGATGCAGGGCTCTCATGGACGCCATGCTAGCTTTCATTTCGTGATTTCGAAAATAATCCAAATGATGAACGGAGCACCGGCATGTCTGTCGACACCGTGATCTTCAGCGGGGAGGGCCCGCACGCCGACCCCTGGCACCCGCTGGCCGAAACCAGCGCCACGCTGGCCCGGCTGATCGGCGACGAGGGTTCGGTAGCGATCGTGACAGCCGTCGACCAGCTCGAGGTCGCGCTCGGCGGCGCGCGCCTGCTGGTGGTGAACGCGAGCGCGGACCGCACGACCCCGATCCCCGAGGACGAGATCTTCGCCCGCGTCCTCGACGACTTCCTGGCCCGTGGCGGCAGCCTGCTCGCCGTGCACAGCGCCACTATCGCGTTTCCCCAGCTGGCAAGCTGGCGTTCCGCGGTCGGCGCCGCCTGGGCCCACGGCCGGACCTTCCACCCGCCGATCGGGCAGAGTCTCATCCGGCGCAGCGGCGTGGAACACCCGATCAGCGCCGGGCTCGGGGACTTCGAGGTTCACGACGAGCGCTACACCGAGCTTGAGCTGGTCGACGGCCTCGACATCGAGCCCCTCTACGTCCACGACGAGGGCGGCGACACCCACCCGCTGGTCTGGGCGCGCACCCTCGGGAGCAGCCGGATCGTCTACAACGCACTCGGCCACGACGTCCGGTCGTACGAGTCGCCGGGGCATCAGGAGTTGCTGCGCCGCATCGTGGCGTGGCTCCGCCACGACAGCTGAACGCTCGGCCGGACAACCGGCCGAGCGCTCGCCTGCGTGGTGCGGATCAGTTCAGGGGTTGGTGGCCCCTCACGCCGCGGAGGCCGCCTTCGACCCTCGGTGCGACGCCACCGGGCCGGCGTTCCAGCCCCAGCGGGGGGCCGGTACCGCCGCGTCGCGACGCCCATCCGTGTCGACGTCGTCGCTGTCGGTTCCGTCGCTGGCCAGCTCGACCGAGGCGGGCGCGCTGCGCGCCAGTCGCAGCGAGTGCTCGGCGCCGGTGCGGGCCGCGCACGGCCAGGACTGCCCGGCGCACTGGAGGTTGCGGCACTGGCCCTCGTCGTCCGGCTCGTGTGCGCTGAGCACGTCGACCGCCAACTGCCACAGCAGCGGGTCGGTCACGTCGTGCGGGCGCTCGGCGGTGCGACTCGGTCGGTTGCTGGTGTCGTCGGACATGGTGGGCCCCCCTCGTCAGGCTGTACCCCACAAGGGTCACCCGTCAGCCGCCGGCTAAACCGCCGACCTGCTGTGATGTGTCTCTGATCGCAGCTCGACCGCGGACGCCGCACGCTTATCGGTCAGTCCGGCAGAAGAGGCATCTCCACGCCCGGCTCCCGGCCGAGCAACACCGCCCGAGTGAGCGCCGCTGATCCGAACCGGTCGCGGACCGCGTCGACCGCAGCGTCCAGATCGGACCCTGGGTCCGGCTGGAACGGCAGCTCAGGCTGCACCGGGTTGTCGTCGAGGTTGCCCACTGAGACACCGATCAGTGTGATGCCACGGCGATCGATCTCGGGCAGCGCCGCGCGCAGTAGCGCACGCGCGGCGGCGAGCAGCGGCGTCGTGTCAGCCGTCGCCTTACCCACAGTGTGCGAGCGGGTGGCCCGGGTGTAGTCGCCGAAACGCAACCGCAACACCACTGTGCGGCCGGACCGCCCCGCCGCCCGCATCCGTCGGCTGACACGGTCGACCAGGCCGGCGAGGACGGCGTCCAACTCGGTCGAGGCGTGCGGGGTGCGACTCAGCGCGTGCTGCGCGCCCATCGAACCGCGCCGTCGCCCCACCTGCACCGCCCGGGGGTCGCGATTGTGTGCCAGCGCGTGCAGATGCCGGCCGGCGCCCGCACCGAGCAGTGACACCAGCGCCGCCTCACCGAGGCGGGCCACCTCCCCGACGGTACGGATCCGGCGTTCGCGCAGCTTGGCGGCCGTGACCGGGCCGACGCCCCAGAGCCGTTCCACAGGCAACGGGTGCAGGAACGCCAGCTCGGCGTCCGGTGCGACCACCAGCAGGCCGTCCGGTTTCGCCACCCCGCTGGCCACCTTGGCCAGGAACTTCGTGCGGGCCACCCCCACAGTGATCGGCAGGTGGACCCGGTCGCTGACCTCCCGGCGCAGCCGTTCGGCGATCTCGGCCGGTGCCCCGGCCAGCCGCCGCAGACCACCCACGTCAAGGAACGCCTCGTCGATGGAGAGCCCCTCGACCAGCGGTGTGGTCTGCCGGAAGATCTCGAAGACCGCGCGGCTCGCCGCGGTGTACGCCGACATCCGCGGCGGCACGACGATCGCGTCGGGGCAGAGCCTGCGCGCCTGCTGGCCGCCCATCGCGTTGCGGACGCCCCGCGCCTTCGCCTCGTAGCTGGCCGCGAGCACCACGCCGCCCCCGACGATCACCGGCCGCCCGCGCAGGCGCGGGTCGTCGCGCTGCTCGACCGACGCGTAGAACGCGTCCAGGTCGGCGTGCAGGATGCTGGCGCCGGGCGACACGTACACATGTTCGCATGACGCCCGGTCAGTGCGGCAGTGAGCTGGGCGAACGCTCGGTCAGTCGAGGCAGAACTCGTTGCCCTCGGGGTCGGCCATGATGAGATGACCGGCGCCCAACGGGGGAGTGGGCTCGTGCCGACTGAGTCGCTTGGCACCATGCGAGACGAGCCGTTCGGCCTCCGCCTCCAGGGCCGCCATCCGCTCGTCACCCTCCAGCCCGGGGGCCGCGCGGACGTCGAGGTGGACGCGGTTCTTCACCTGCTTGTGCTCCGGCACCCGCTGGAAGAACAGCCGTGGTCGCGAGCCCTCGGGGTCGACCACCGCCGACGCGTCGTTGCGGTTCTCCGGCGGCACACCCATCGCGTCGAGGGCCTGGTCCCAGGACTCGAAGTCTCCGGGTGGGGCCTGCACCTGGTAGCCGAGCGCCTCGGCCCAGAACGTGGCCAACCCCGCCGGGTCGGCGCAGTCGAACGTGATCTGGACGTCGCGGGTCACGGCGAATCCCTGCTTCCTGTTCTGGTCGGTCATGAGCCCAGCCTCTCCCTGATAGCGGACAGTTTTGTTCCGCTATCCGTGCAACGATCGACTGGTGACCGTCGAGGCGACGACCGAGCGGGTGCTGCGCCTGCTGGCGCTGCTGCAACGACGTCTGTCCTGGACGGCTGCCGAACTCGCCGCCGAGCTGGGGGTCACCGACCGTTGCGTGCGCCGCGACGTGCAGCGTCTGCGGACGCTCGGCTACCCGGTGCACGCGGTGTCGGGCGTCGGCGGCGGCTACCAACTCGGTGCGGGCACCCGGCTGCCGCCGTTGCTCCTCGACGACGAGGAGGCGATCGCCACTGCGGTGTCTCTGCGCCTCGCCTCCGGAGGCACTGTCGCCGGGGCGAGCGAGGCCGCGCTGCGGGCACTCGCGAAGCTCGACCAGGTGATGCCGTCGCGGCTCCGCGCCGAGGTACGGGCGGTGCACGGCTCCACCGACACCCTCATCGGCCCGGTCGCCGAGATCGACGCGGAGCTGCTGGTGACGCTCGCCCGCGCCTGTCGGGACGGCGTGCGCGTTCGATTCCACTACCCCGACCGGGACACTGGTGAGCGGGAACGGACGGTCGAGCCGATCCGGATGGTCACTACCGGCCGCCGCTGGTATCTGATGGCCTGGGACGTCGACCGCGCCGACTGGCGGACGTTCCGGCTGGACCGGATGCGGGCTGCGATGGCGACGACCTGGCGTTTCCCGGCGCGCGAGCACCCGGATCCCGTCGCCTTCGTGCAGCGGGCCGTGACCGGTGCGCCGTACCGCTACCTCGCCCGGGTGCGGGTGCACGCCCAGCCGGAGCGGTTGCGGGAGGCGGTCCCACCGCAGGTGGGGCGGGTCGAGGACGACCGCGACGGATGGTCCGTGCTGGTCGTCGGCGGCGACAACCTGGACTGGCTCGCCGCGCATCTCGCCCGCCTGGATCACGAGATGGAGGTGCTGGAGCCTCCCGAGCTGCGTGAGGCCGCGGGCCGGCTCGCCCGTCGCCTCGCGGTGCTGGCCGGTGTGACGTCGGGGCCTGGCGCGCGGTGACGCAGCGCGTAGTGGCGCAGCGACACCTGGCTGCCGTCGGGAGCGGTCCATGGTGCCGTGCTGGTGCCGACACACCGCCATCCCGCGCGCTCGTACAGTGCAGCGGCCGCGGTGCCATCGCCGGCCAACTCCAGCACCAGGTCCGTTGCGCGTTTGTCCGCCCACTGGCGGGCCCGGTCCAGCAGCGCGCTGCCCAGCGCCAACCCACGGGCTTTCGGCACCACGAAGAGACGAGCCACCTCGGCCGTCGGCCGGCCGGCCGGCCCGTCCACCTGATCGGGGATCCGATGCACCGCGACGTGTCCGACAATGGCCGCGTCGGTGTCGACGGCGACCCAGGCTCGCGCCGGGTGCGGCTCGCGCAGCCAGCGGTGTGGGTCGGCGGGCCAGTTCAGCGGGTACCCGTCGACCCGGTGAACCTCGGCGAGCGCTGCGACGCAGCCGTCCAGGTCGGTGGCGCGCCGGCGGCGGATAGCGGGTCGGTTCACAGGTCGTCGAACGGGCTGGCGTAGCGGAACTCGCCCCGGATCGACTCGCGCCACGCGTGCGACGGCCGAGCCATGAAGTACTGCGGCCCCCACGGCTGCGGCGGAGTGACGCCCAGCTCGACGGCCGGCCGGAACCCGAAGCGCGGATAGTAGTCGGGATGCCCGAGCAGGACCACCAGCGGTTCGTCCCGCGCGTCGGCAGCGCCAAGGACCGCGTGCATCAACGCGCTGCCAACACCGCGCCGCTGCCAGGTGGGCAACACGCCCAGCGGCCCCAGGCCCAACGCCACCGGCGCACCGCCCACCCGGCTGCGGGTGGCCACCACGTGCCCGACCACCCGGCCGTCCGAATCGGTCGCCACCAGGGAGTACGCGGGCAGCCAGCCCTCGTCGGCTCGCAGCGCGTCGACAAGGGTCGCCTCGACCGGTACGCCGTCACCGCCGTCGGCCTTGGCGAAGGCTGCGGAGTGCACCGCCCGGATGGCGTCGACGTCGGCGGGTGTCTCGCGTCTGATCAGCACCGCGCCACCATAGACGCGGCGTGTCGCCAGCTCCACGCGTTTATCGCGGCGCTTCGCGGACATGGCGGGGAAACGCTTGATGACTGTGAGTCATCACGATGTCGCACAGTCATCAAGCCGATCCGCGATCGGGGCTTGCGACCTGAGCGACAGTGGCCCAGCCGCGGCATGCAGGCTGCCCCCGGGCCTGGGACCACTGGCCGCGCTGGCTGGGCGGGCGTGATCTCAGCCGACGGCGGTGGCGGAGGGCGGGGCGCTGCCGCCCTGGGGTGCCTCCGGGACCATCAGCCGGATGATCTCCGTCTGGTCGGCGGGCGAGGGCAGCCCCCATTCCGGCCGGTACCCGTACACCTCGTGCAGTGGGGTGGAGCCGGTGCGGCCGTCCAGAATCTCCACGGCGTCGGTGCCGATCAGGCCGGGGTGTTCGACGCCGCAGGCCTCGGCGACCCTGGTGAGGTCCCGGCGCAACGTCCGCAGGTAGTTGGCCGCCCGGACCGACTTCAACGTCGGGTCCAGGCCCCGGGCGAGCCACGCGTTCTGGGTGGCGACGCCGGTGGGGCAGGTGTCGGTGTGGCACTTCTGCGCCTGGATGCAGCCGATCGCCAACATCGCCTCCCTACCGACGTTGATCAGGTCGCAGCCGAGCGCGAATGCCACTATGGCGTTGTCCGGCAGGCCGAGCTTGCCGCCGCCGACGAAGACCACCTGTTCGTGCAGATCGTGCTCGGCGAAGATCTTGTACACCCGGGAGAAGCCCTGCTGGAACGGGAGCGACACCGAGTCGGTGAAGATCAGTGGTGCGGCCCCGGTGCCGCCCTCGCCGCCGTCGATCGTCACGAAGTCCACACCCCGGCCGGTGTCCCGCATCAGGGTGGCCAGCTCCTGCCAGAAGCTCAGGTCACCGACCGCCGACTTGATGCCGACCGGCAGTCCTGTCTCGGCGGCCAGCAACTCCACCCAGTCGAGCAGGCTGTCGCAGTCGGAGAACTCGGCGTGCCGGGACGGGCTGACGCAGTCCTGACCGGCCGGGATGCCCCGGGTGGCGGCGATCTCGGCGGACACCTTCGCCCCGGGCAGCAGCCCACCGAGGCTCGGCTTGGCGCCCTGGCTCAGCTTGATCTCCAGCGCCCGCACCGGTGCGCCGGCGACCAGGTCCTTCAGCCGGTCGAGGCTGAACCGGCCGTGCTCGTCGCGGCAGCCGAAGTACGCGGTGCCGAGTTGGAAGACCAGCTCACCGCCGTTGCGGTGGTACGGCGACAGGCCGCCCTCGCCGGTGTTCTGCAGACAGCCGGCGAGCGCCGCCCCCTTGTTGAGCGCGGTGATGGCGTTGCCGGAGAGCGAGCCGAAGCTCATTCCGGAGATGTTGACGACCGACTCCGGTCGGAACGCCCGAGCGCGTCCCCGTGCCGCGCCGAGCACCTTCGCGCTGGGCAACCGCACGTCGTGACCGGCGGTCGGTGACGACGGCGGCACGGCACGGCCGAACGTGCGGTGCTTGATGATCGGGTACCCGGGGGTGTATTCGATGTCGTTGTCAGTGCCGAAACCGAAGTAGTTGTTCTCCTGCTTGGCCGACGCGTACACCCAGCGGCGTTGGTCGCGGGTGAACGGCCGCTCCTCGTTGTTGCCGGCCACGATGTACTGCCGTAGCTCCGGCCCGATCGTCTCCAGCAGGTAGCGGGCCCGGCCGAGGACCGGAAAGTTGCGCAGCAGCGCGTGGTCGCGCTGGATCAGGTCCCGCGCGGCGAGGGCCGCGACGGCGGCGGCGACAGCGGGTACGGCTCGACGGGCCCAGGTCATGCCCGGGAACCTTTCCGGCGGAGCGGCGGATCAAACCGGTGAACCGGTCTGGTGGCGGTGCGGGTGCGCCCCGCACCGCCACCACGCGCTCAGCGGTGCCGGAACGACTCGCGGACCGATCCGCCGACGATCGTGCACCACGTGCTCGTGCTGAGCTTGCCGTTGCGGGGCAGACCGTGCAGCGCCTGAAGGTCCTGCACCGCCCTCCGGGTGGCGTGGTCGTACGCCCCGGTGACGGTGACCGCGTACCCCTTGGTGGCGAGGATTTCCTGCACGGCCGTGACCGGCGCTCCGGCGGCGTGCTGGTCCAGCTCAGGCGCCAGGGTCTCCCAGGTCGGCGTGGTGAGTGTGGCGTCCACGTCCACAGCGATGCCGTTGCGGGCCTGCCAGTCCTGCACCGCCGCGACGGTCGCGGCGTCGAACGTGCCGCTGACGGTCACCGGGTAGCCGCGGTAGGCGAGCAGGTGCTGCACCACCCGGACCGAGGGGGAGTTGACGAAACGCCACAGGTCCGGCCAGCGGCGCGCCGGCACGTCACCGAGCTTGGTGCCCAGGGCGGCGTGCACCCGCCGCCGCAGCTCGGGGAACTGCCGGTAGAAGGCCGCGCCCGGGCACTCGGTGGTGCGGAAGTCCCAGTGGCCAAAGACGTCGTGAGCGTGCAGCCCGTACTGGCGGCAGATCGCGACGCAGAGCTTGACCAGCGAGTCGGTCAACGCCTCGGGTGGCGTCTCGGTGACGTAGGTGCCCTCGTTCTCGATGCCGATGGCCCGGCCGTTCTCACCCGGGCAGTGCGCCGAGATCATCTGTCGGTCGCCGGCTTCGAGGCGCTCCAGGCTGCCCCGGCGACCCTCCAGCACGTACCCGCCACGGCTGACAGTGAAGTGCTGGCCGGTGTCCGACCAGCCGTTGCCGTCCATGTGCAGGTCCTGGCAGTCGTGGGCCAGCTTGACCGCCTGCTCGCGGGAGTAGTCGGTGACGTTCGGGAACGCCATGTGGTGCACGATGATCTTGTTGGTCGCGATGGCGCTCACCGACAGCGGGTCCTTCGGCGGGCGCGCGGCCCACTCGTCACAGCTGATGATCCAGTCCAGGTCGGTGCCCGGCGCGGCCTGCGCCGCGCCCGGGAAGGCGAGTTCGCTCCCGACGACGGCGACCGTGGCGGCGCCGAGACCGGCCCGCAGCAGCGTCCGGCGATCCACTTCGGAATGGTCGACGTGCATTGCATCTCCTCCTGCGGCCGACGGCGGGGGATGAAAAGTAGCTCCAGTGGCCGCACGTACTCCGGAGAATATTGCCAAGACTCGCCCGCGCGCTAGAGGGCGCCCACCCCCAACGGGCAGCCGGAAAACCAGCCGGCGAAAAGATCAACGATCCGCTAACCTGGCCGCTGACTCGGGGGTGGAAGATGAAACTTGGTGAGGCGCTGACCGAACGCGCCGAGGCGGCACGACGGGTCGAGCAGCTGCGGACCCGGATCAACGGCAGCGCCCGGTACCAGGAGGGCGAGCTACCTCCGGAGGACGCCACGGTACTCATGACCGAGTTGGACCAGGTCCTCGACAACCTGGAGACGCTGATCCGGCGCATCAACCGGACCAACGCCACGGTGCCGGTCGACGACTTCGGAACGCTCACCGACGCGTTGGCCCGGCGGGACGTCCTGCGACTGCGGCACGCGGCCATCACGGCGGCCGCCGACGCCGCCGCCGGTAGCGGCCGTGGTCACGTGGCCCGGCAGCTCCGCTCCGAGCTGAAGATGCTCGCCGCGTTGCCGGTCGCCGAGCTTCGGGAACGCGCCGACGGGCTCGCCGGACAGCTCCGCGAGCTCGAGGTGCGGATTCAGCGCACCAACTGGGAGGCTGACCTGCTGGACTGACCTACCCCAGCAGCGATGTGGAGCAGGTAGCCGTCGTGGAGGCGTGTACACACAGGTCCGGGCTGTAACCCCGGCACCCTTCTTGGCGCGCGGTGGGCAGCGCGGGGTTCAACTCCCCAAGCACAATGCAGCCCAGCACCGAGGACAGGTAACACCGCAACACGCACACCTCATCACCACGTACAGATCCTCGACGGCGAGGGCGGGTTCGGGGCACTCCACATCCGCGCGGCCGCGTGCTGTTCGCTCACCAGCACCCCGGTCTGGAGGGCGACCCCGCCTGGTCGGCGTTTCCGCGCGTCGGGTCGGGGGTAGGTCCGGGGCTGACCGTTCCGGCTGCCCCATTTAAGGAATGACCAGATGAGTGACAACGTCAGCGACGCGGTGGGCGACGCTCTCCGCTCGGTGATGCTCTTCCTGCCCAAGGCCGTCGCCTTCCTGGCGATCCTGGTGGCCGGATGGCTGATCGCCAAGGCCGTACTGAAGATCGTGGAGAAGGTCCTCGAACGGGTGGGCTTCGACCGCGCCGTCGAACGCGGCGGCATCCGCCGTGCGTTGAGCCGCTCCCGGTACGACGCCAGTGACATCGTCGCGAAGCTCGTCTACTACGCGGTGCTGCTGTTCACCCTTCAGCTCGCCTTCGGCATCTGGGGCCCGAACCCGATCTCCGACCTGCTTGGCGCGGTGATCGCGTGGCTGCCCCGCGCCTTCGTCGCGATCGTCATCGTCGTGGTCGCCGCCGCCATCGCCAACGCGGTGAAGGACATCATCAGCGGCGCGCTCGGCGGCCTGTCGTACGGTCGGGTGCTGGCCACCATCGCCTCGGTGTTCATCCTCGGCCTCGGCGTCATCGCGGCGCTGAACCAGATCGGCGTGGCCACCGCGGTCACCACTCCGGTGCTGATCGCCGTGCTGGCCACGATCGGCGGCGTCCTCGTCGTCGGTGTCGGTGGCGGTCTGATCCGTCCGATGCAGAGCCGCTGGGAGTCGTGGCTGACCCGCGCCGAGCAGGAGTCGCAGCTGATCGCCGAGCACGCCCAGGCGTACCGGGCCGGTCGCCGCGACGCCGAGGCCGAGGCCGCCCGCCGGTCGGCCACCACCAGCGGCGCGGAGGCCACCCAGGTGGTCACCCGGCCCGGCGACGCCGACGCCACCCAGGTGGTGACCCGGCCCTCCGACCCGGAGGCCACCCAGGTCGTCCACTTCCCGGTCAGCTCCAACGCCACCCAGGCCGTCAATCGCGGTGCCCTCGACGACGTGACGCCGACGCCGGCCCGGCCTTCCGCGACCGACGACACGACTCAGGTGGTCGGGGGCTCGGCCGACTCGGACGTCACGCAGGTGGTGGGCACCGGCACCGACCCCGAGGCCACCCAGGTGGTCACGGGCGGCACCGATCGTGCGGTGCCCGGGCAGCGCACCAGCGACGACGGTGAGACCACCACTGTCATTCCGCCGGTCGACCGGCGCTGACACCAGCGGTACGGCGGCGGGGGGGGGGGGTTTTTTTTTACCCCCCCCCCCCCCCGTTGCGCGCCCCCCAGCGCCCCCCGGGAGCGGGGGCGCGGGGGGGGCCCCCCAAAGCGAGGGCGCGGGC
>NZ_JBEZGK010000041.1:0-34731 GCF_040649935.1 Micromonospora sp. NPDC048842
GGCCCCGCATGTCGGGCAGATCGCCGCCCAGGCGTACCGGACCGGCCGGATCGGCGCGGTCGCGATGCTGCTGGAGAGCGACGCTCCCGATGGTGCGGGCCGGGCGGGGTGCGGGCCCGGAGGTGCGGGCCCGGAGGTGCGGGCCCGGAGGTGCGGGCCCGGCGTGTGCGGGCCCGGCGTGTGCGGGCCCGGCGTGTGCGGGCCCGGAGGTGCGGGCCCGGCGTGTGCGGGCCCGGCGTGTGCGGGCTGGTGGGTCAGGGGGTCGGAAAGAGGCGGGCGTGCAGGGCGGCCGGGTCGGTCACCTCGGGTAGGCCACGGGCGGCGAGCCAGGCCGCGGCGGCGGCGCCGTCTCCGGCGGTCCGCAGTGGCGCGTCCGGCCAGTGTCGCGCGATCTCGGCTCGGACGGCGGCGGCGAGCGGGGTGTCCGCGGTGAGCAGGCCGCCGCCCAGCACGATCGGCGTCACGGCCCCGGCGGGGCGGATGCGGCTCACGCTCTCGGTGAGGTGCCCGGCGGCGGTGGTGATCAGCGCGGTGGCGACCGGGTCGCCGTGGGTGGCGGCGTCGACGACAAGCGGGGCGAGCCGGGCCAGCTCGATGGGGGGTCGACGCGTCACCGTCTGGATGGTGGCGTCGACGGTGTCCCGGGGGCGGGCGGCGATGTCGGCGCTGCCCAGAATCTCGGTGAGCACGGTGGTGGTCAGCGCGCCCAGCCCGCGGCCGGCGTCGAGGTCGGCGAGCAGCCGGCGCACGGCTTCCCGACCGAGCCAGAAGCCCGAGCCGGCGTCGCCGAGGAGCCAGCCGTGGCCGTCGGCGATCCGGTCGAGCCGCAGCTCGTGGACCTGGGCGGTGATCGCGCCGGTGCCGGCGATGAGGATGGTTCCGTCCGGGGCGGCGGTGCCGGAGGCGTACGCGACCAGGGCGTCGCCGTGCACCTCGTACGGGCAGCGCAGGCCGGCGTCGTGCCAGGCCTGGTCGAAGGCGGCCCGCCCGGCGGGGTCGGCGAGCAGCCGGCCGGCTCCGGCGAGCCCGATGGTGCCGGCGGCCGCCCGCGTCGGGTCAACGTCGGCGAGCGCCTCGCGCAGCGCGGTCAGCAGTTCGGCGGCGGCGCGTTCGGCGCCGTGGCTGGTGGGGTTGCCGCCACCGGCGCGGCCGGTGCCGACGCGGTGCCCGGTGAGGGTGAGGACGGTCGCCCGGGTGGACGTACCGCCGATATCGAGACCCACCACGACGGTGTCGGACATCGGCACGAGTCTCCTTGCGCGGAACGGCGATCTGGCTTGTTCATGCTGGTCGGCGGGGTCGTGCGGGGCAAGTTGTGGCGGGCGTGGAGGGCTGTGCACCAGGTAACAGTTTGAAAACTTCGCCCACAGTCTTGACACAGAGGGTCGTTCAGTAAGAACTTTTACCACTAACAGTTAACAGTCTTTTCGGAAAGCTGAGGCGTCTCATGGTTGATCACGAGGTGGACACCGCCGCGGGGACCGCGGTGGTCGACGCCGATGTGATCGACCGGCGGAGCTCGGCCTCCGACGGGGTGTTGGCCCGGGTTCGCAACGGGCTGGGCGAGTTGACCGGCGCCCTGCGTCGGGTCGCCGAGCACGTGCTCAGCGACCCGGAGGCCGCCGCCCGCTCGACAATCGTCGAGCTGGCCGAGCGCAGCGGCACCTCACCGGCGACCATCACCCGCTTCTGCCGGGCGATGGGGTTCGAGGGGTACGCCGACCTGCGGCTGGGCATCGCCTCCGAGACCGGCCGGGCCCGCTCCGCCGGTTGGACGGTCGACATCGGACGCGAGATCCAGCCGAGCGACCCGCTCGCCCGGGTGCTCGACCAGATCATGGCCGCCGACACCCGGGCCATGCACGACACCGCCACCCTGCTCGACCTCACGGAGGTGGAGCGGGCCGCG
Organism: Micromonospora sp. NPDC048842; assembly: GCF_040649935.1. Lineage (NCBI taxonomy): Bacteria > Bacillati > Actinomycetota > Actinomycetes > Micromonosporales > Micromonosporaceae > Micromonospora > Micromonospora sp. NPDC048842. The sequence continues at coordinate 1,910 of NZ_JBEZGK010000041.1, forward strand.
GTGGCAATCGCCGGCGCCACCAGGGTGAACATCTTCGGTGCCAGCGGCAGTGCCCTGGTCGGTGAGGAGATGCAGTTCAGCCTGCACCGCATCGGTGTGGCGGCGTGGGCGTGGAACGACGTGCACGAGGGGTTGGCCAGCGCCGCGTTGCTGCGATCGGGGGACGTGGCGCTCGGCATCTCGCACACCGGGCAGACCCGGGAGACGATCGAGATGCTCGCCGAGGCGGGCAGCCGGGGCGCCACCACGCTCGCGCTCACCGGCTTCCCCCGCTCACCGCTGGCCGAGCTGGCCGACATCGTGCTGCTCACGGCCAGCCAGGCGACCACCTTCCGGCCGGACGCGCTCTCCGCCCGGCACCCCCAACTGGTGGTGCTCGACCTGCTCTACATCGCCGTCGCCCAACGCACGCACGACCGGGCACACGCGGCCTTCCGGCGAACAGCGCAGGCCGTCGACGGGCACAAGGCAGCGAAGGGAGCCCACTCATGATCAGCGCCCAGGGGTACGCGGACGCCGTCCGCCCGGTGCTCGACCGGCTGCTCGACTCGGAGGCCGACGGGATCACCCGGGCCGCCGACCTGATCGCCGACAGCCTGCGCGACGGTGGCGTGCTCCAGGCGTTCGGTGCCGGGCACTCGGAGGCGTTCGCCGCCGAGCTGGTCGCCCGGGCCGGCGGGTTGGTCCCCACCAACCGGCTCTCGGTACGGGACCTGGTCATGCACGGTGACGCACCGCGTGACGTGCTCGCCGACCCCAAGCTGGAACGTGATCCCTCCATCGCCCACCAGATCTACGCCCTCGCGGCACCCCAGCCGCGCGACGTGTTCGTGGTGGCGTCCCAATCCGGCATCAACGGCTCGGTGGTCGAGCTGGCGGCGCTGGTCACCGAGCGCGGTCACCCGTTGATCGCGGTCACCTCGGTCGAGCACACCGCGCGGGTCGCCCCACGGCACCCGTCCGGGCACCGGCTCGCCGACCTCGCCGACGTCGTGCTGGACAACGGCGCGCCGTACGGCGATGCACTGCTGCCGCTCGAGGGCGGCGGCGCGGTCTGTGCGGTCTCCTCGGTCACCACGGCGCTGCTGGCGCAGTTGCTGACCGCGGAGGTCGTACGACGGTTCCACCAGGCCGGGGAGGTACCCCCTATCTACCTCTCCGCCAACGTCCCCGGCGGGGACGAGCACAACCTCGCCCTCGAGTCGCGGTACGCCGGACGTCTCCGGCGTACCGCATGACCCGAATTCCACAAGGAGAGACGACGATGTCGATTACCCCCGAACACCCGGCCGCACTCGACCGTCGCACGGTGCTGCGTCGCGCCGCCGCCGTGGGCATGCTCGCCACTCCGGCCATCGGCCTGCTCGGCGCCTGCGCCACCAGCGGCAGCGACGGTGACAACGAGCAGGTCGCCGGCGGCACCAAGAGCGAGAAGAACCCGCTGGGCGTCAAGGAGGACGCCGCGATCGAGGTGGTCATCTTCAACGGTGGCTACGGCGAGAAGTACGCCACCGACGTGCACGAGCCGCTGTACAAGAAGGCGTTCCCCAAGGCCGAGGTCAAGCACCAGGCCACCCAGGCCGTCTCCACGGTGCTCCAGCCGCGGTTCGCATCCGGTAACCCGCCGGAGTTCGTGAACAACTCGGGCGAGAAGCTGATGGACTTCGGCGCGCTCGTTGCCGACGGTCAGCTTCAGGACCTCACCGAGCTGTGGGACGCGCCGTCGGTCGACGACCCGTCCAAGAAGGTCCGCGACACAGTGGTGCCGGGCACCATCGAGGCCGGTTCGTTCAACGGCAAGCCGTTCGTCCTGTACTACGTCTCCACCGTCTTCGGCATCTGGTACTCGGGCAAGCTGTTCAAGGACAACGGGTGGGCGCCGGCGAAGAACTGGGACGAGTTCATGGCCCTGCTCACGAACATCAAGGCCAAGGGCATCACCCCGTACGGCTACGCCGGTGCGAACGCCGCGTACTACCAGTGGAACGTGATCCTCACCCACGCCGCCAAGATCGGCGGCACGGACGTGCTGAAGAACATCGACAACCTGGAGGACGGCGCCTGGAAGCAGGACGCCGTCAAGCAGGCCGCCGCGGCGTGGGCCGAGGTCGGGGCGAAGTTCAGCGACAAGAGCTTCGAGGGGCTCAAGCACACCGACGTGCAGCTGCGGCAGAACCAGTACAAGGTGGCCATGTACCCCAGCGGTGACTGGCTGGAGGGCGAGCAGAAGAAGGACACGCCGGCCGGCTTCGACTACCAGCTCATGCCGGTGCCGAGCCTGTCCGCCTCGGACAAGCTGCCGGCCACCGCGCTGCGCGCCACCGCCGGTGAGGGCTACTTTGTCTCGGCGAAGAGCAAGAACCCCAAGGGCGGGCTGGAGTACATGCGTCAGATGCTCTCGACGGCGGGCGCGAAGGGCTTCACCGAGGTGGTCAAGGCTCCGACCGTGGTCACCGCCGGCTCGGAGGGTTTCGCCTTCCCGCCCGGTGTGGCCAGCTCGCAGGCCGCGCTCAAGGCGGCCGGTCAGGACGTGTTCAACCTGTACTTCGACGGTTGGTACAAGGAGCTCGACACGGAGGCGCGTACCGCCACCAACGAGCTGATGTTCGGCCGGATCAACGCGGACGCCTTCGTGGAGCGGATCCAGAAGCGCGCCGACGCCATCAAGAAGGACAGCTCCGTCACCAAGTTCAAGCGCTGATCGATCGGAGCTAGGGTCATGCGGCACGGCAAGTATCCATTCGTGATCGGGTTCCTGTTCGCCCCGGTCGCGCTGTACGTGACATTCGTGATCTGGCCGTACGCGCAGGCGTTCCAGATCTCGATGACCAACTGGCGGGGGCTGTCGGCCCCGCAGTGGGTGGGCTTCGACAACTACCGGAGGTTGCTCGACGACGGGGCCTTCTGGAAAGCGGTCCAGCACCACGGCGTACTGCTGCTTGCCCTGCCGCTGATCACCATTGCCATCGCCCTGTTCTTCGCCTTCCTACTCAACGTGGGCGGCAAGAGCAGCGGTGGTCAACGCCAGGGGGTCTGGGGGGCGAAGTTCTACCGGGTGGTGTTCTTCTTCCCCCAGGTCCTGGCGGTGGCCATCATCGCTGTGTTGTTCCAGATGGTGTACCGGCCGAACGAGTCCGGCCTGATCAACGGCGTGTTGATGAAGTTCGGCATCGAGCCGATCCTCTTCCTGGTCAAGCCGAACCTGGCCCTCTGGTCGATCATCGCGGTGCTGGTCTGGCAGGCGGTCGGCTTCTACGTGGTGCTCTTCTCGGCCGGGATGGCCTCCATCCCCGGTGAGATCTACGAGGCCGCCGAGATGGACGGGGCGACGAAGGTGACCCTGTTCTTCCGGGTCACCCTGCCGCTGCTGTGGGACACCCTCCAGGTGGCCTGGGTGTACCTCGGGATCGCGGCGTTCGACGCGTTCGCCATCGTGGCGGTGCTCTCGGTGGACGGTGGCGGCCCGGACGGCGCGACCACGGTGCTCGCCATGGAGATCTACCGCAACGCGTTCGTCTACTCGAAGTACGGCTACGCCTCGGCGATGGGCGTGGCGCTGTTCTTCCTCACCCTCACGTTCGCGGCGCTGACGCTGCGGCTCACCAAGCGGGAAAGCGTGGAGTACTGATGAATCCGCAGTCGACGCTGCCGCCGACGCCGGCGGCGCTACCGCCGAAGACCGGTGACCCGTCCGCCGCCGGGTCGGGGAGCAAGGGCCCCCGCTCGGAGGTAAAGCTGTTCGCCGGCCTGGGGCACGTCGCGCTCGCCGTGTGGGCGGTGATCGTGATCGTGCCGATCCTCTGGACCTTCCTCGCCGCGTTCAAGAACACCAGCGAGATCTTCAGCAGCCCGTGGACGCTGCCGGCCGAGCTGCGCTGGGAGAACTTCGGGCGGGCCTGGACCAAGGCGCACGTCGGGCGGTACTTCCTCAACAGCGTGATCGTGGTGTCGTGCAGCACGTTCCTCACCATGCTGCTCGGCTCGATGGCCGCGTACGTGCTGGCCCGCTACAAGTTCTGGGGCAACCGGGCTGTCTACTTCCTCTTCGTCTCGGGCTTGGCCTTCCCGGTCTTCCTGGCACTGGTGCCGCTCTTCTTCGTGGTGAAGAACCTCGGTCTGCTGGACACCCACACCGGCGTGGTACTGGTCTACACCGCGTACTCGTTGCCGTTCACCGTGTTCTTCCTGGCCGCGTTCTTCAAGACGCTGCCGTCGTCGGTGGCCGAGGCGGGGATGATCGACGGCTGCGGGCACAGCCGGCTGTTCTTCCAGGTGATGATGCCGATGGCGAAGCCGGGTCTGATCAGCGTCGCGATCTTCAACATCATCGGTCAGTGGGCGCAGTACCAACTCCCGTTGGTGCTGCTCTCCAACGCCAAGGACAAATGGGTGCTCACCCAGGGCATCGCCGACATCTCCGTCAACGCCGGCTACGAGGCGGACTGGTCCGGGCTGTTCGCCGCGCTGACCATCGCCATCCTCCCGATGATCCTCGTGTACGCGGTCTTCCAGCGTCAGATCCAGGCCGGCCTCACCTCCGGAGCGGTGAAGTAGGACGTCTCACCGCTCGTCGACGCGGGTGTGCCAGGAGCGCCACAGGGCTGCGTACGCCCCGCCGGCCGCGACCAGCTCGTCGTGGCTGCCGATCTCGGTGATCCGACCGTCGGCGAGCACGGCCACCCGGTCGGCGTCGTGCGCGGTGTTGAGTCGGTGCGCGATCGCGATGACGGTCCGCCCGACCAGCACTGCGGCCAGCGCGCGTTCGGTCCGGCGGGCGGTGGACGGGTCGAGCGCGGCGGTCGCCTCGTCCAGGATCAGCGTGTGCGGGTCGGCGAGCACCAACCGGGCCAGCGCGAGCTGTTGGGCCTCGGCCGCACCGAGTTGGCGGGCCCCGTCGCCGAGCTGGGTGTCCAGGTCGTCGGGTAGCTCGGCGAACCAATCGGCGCCCACTGTGAGCAGCGCGGCGCGCATCTGGTCGTCGGAGGCGTCGGGCGCGGCGAAGGAGAGGTTGTCGCGTACCGAGCCGATGAAGACGTGGTGCTCCTGGGTGACCAGGGCGATCCGGCGGCGTCGCTCGGCCGGGTCGAGGTCGGTGACCGGGCACCCGCCGATGGTGACGACGCCGTGGCGCGGCGCGTCGATCCCGGCCAGCAGCCGGGCCAGTGTGGACTTGCCGGCGCCGGACGGGCCGACGACCGCCAGCCGCTCACCGGGCTGCACCTCAAGGTCGATGCCGTGCAGCACGTCCGGCCCGTCGGAGTAGGAGAACCGGGCGCCACTGACGAGGAGCCGCTCGCCCCGTGGTGAGGCGGTCGTGCCGGGTGCTTCGGGCGGGACCATGCCGACGCCGAGCAGCCGCGCGTACGACGCGAAACCGCGTTGCGCCTGCTCGGTCCACTGCAACAGCCGGTCCAACGGGTCGATCGCCTGTTGCAGGTAGAGCGCGGCGGCGACCACCGCGCCGAGCGACACCATGTCCCGGGACAGCAGGTAGCCCCCGACGAGCAGGACCATGGCGATCGGCAGCGGATAGCTGGCCTCGACGACCGAGAAGAACACGGTACGCAGCGCGAGGGTCGCGCGACGGGCCTGCCACAGCTCTGTGATGCGGGTGGTGCCGTGCCGGATCCGGTCGTCGGTCAGCCGCAGCGCCTCCACTGTGCGCGCGCCCTCGGCGGTGGTGGTCAGTGTCTCGGTCAGCTCGGCCGCCGCCGCGCCCTCGGTGAGGTACGCGGAGCTGGCCCGGCGCAGGTACCAGCGGGTCAGCGCCACTATCGACGGGAGCCCGGCCAGCGCGGCCAGCCCGAGAAGGGGGTGCAGCAGGAAGATGGCCCCGAACAGCAACGTCAACTGCACAGTGGCGATGACCATGGTGGGCACCACGTCCCGGACGGTGGTGCCGACAGTCGACACGTCGACCGAGCTGCGGGTGGCCAGGTCCCCGGAGCCGGCACGCTCGACGACCGAGACGGGCAGCCCGAGAGTCCGGGAGACGAACTCCTCGCGCAGTTCGGCGACGGCCCGTTCGCCGAAGCGGTGGCCGGCGTACTGCGCGTACCGGGAGAGCAGGGCGCTGACCAGGACGCAGCCGGCGATGGCCAGTGCCAGCCGGTCCACAGTGGCCACACTCGCGCCCGCGGTGACCTGGTCGACGATGGTCCCCAGCAGCCACGGCGGGGCGAGCCCGGCGACCGCGGCGGCGCTGTGCAGCGCCAGCACGACTCCGACGGCGCGCCGGTGCCGGCTGATCATGTCCCGCAGGGCCCGGCGGACGGTGCCCCGGTCGGCGACCGGCAGCCGGCTCACCGGTACGCCTCCTCGCTGCCGCGGGCCACCAGGTGCCGGTAGGCCGGGTCGTCGTCGAGCAGGTCGGCGTGGCTGCCGGTGGCGGTGATCCGGCCGGCGCTCAGAAGCGCGACCAGGTCGGCCCGGCCGAGCAGCAGCGGCGACGTGGCGATCACCACCGTGGTCCGCCCGGCCCGCGCGGCCCGCAGCCGCTCGGCGATCCGCGCCTCGGTGTGCGCGTCCACCGCCGACGTCGGGTCGACGAGGATCAGCACCTCCGGTTCGTTGCTCAGCGCCCGGGCCAGGCGCATTCGTTGGCGTTGACCGCCGGAGAGTGTCCGGGCTCGGGCGTCGATCGGGGTGTCCAGCCCGGCGGGCAGGGCGTCGACGACGTCCTGCGCCGAGGCGGTCCCCAGGGACGCGCTGATCCGTTCGTCATCGTCGTCGGCGCCGGCGCCGACGCGCAGGATGTCGCGCAGCGTGCCGGCGAAGAGGTAGGAGTCGTGGTCGGCGACGAGGATCCGCGCGCGGACCTCGTCCAGGGCGACCTCGCGCACCGGCACGCCGCCCCAGGTGACGTCGCTGGCGACGTACCGGCCGAGCCGGTCGGCCAACGCCACGGCCGCCGCCGGGTCGTCTGCCGCAACACCGGTCAGGTGGCCGGCGCGCACTGTCAGGCCGGTCACCGGGTCGTGCAGGTCGGCCGGGCCGTCCGGCCCGGCCAGGTCGTCCGGCCGGCGTGCCTCGGGCACGGCGCCCGGCCACCGGCGGCCCGGACCACCGACGTCGTCCGGCGTCACGTTGAGCAGGTCGGCGATCCGTCGGGCGGCGACCCGACCGCGGATGAGCTGGTAACTGCCCTCCAGCAGGAACCAGACCGGCACGATCAGAGTCGCCACGTAGCCGTAGACGGCGACCAACTCGCCGATCGTGACCTCACCGGTCACCGCCATCCGGGCCGTCAGCCAGACCACCGCCGCCAGGAACAACCCGGGAATGGCGACAGTCGCCGCGTCGATCCAGCTGTTGACAGCGCCGACCCGGTAGCCCTCGGCGCGTAGCTCCTGGGACTGGGCCGCGTACCGCCGGGCGAACAGGTCCCGACCGCCCACCCCGGCGAGCACCCGCAGCCCGGCCACGATGTCACCGGATCGGGCGGTGAGCGCGCCCTGCTGCCGGCGATAGACCGATTCGACCTGCTCCAGGCGGCGCAGCAGCGGCCCCACGATCAGACCGACGATCGGCACCCCCACCAGCACGCAGAGCGCGAGCATCGGCGAGATCGACCAGAGCACCACGGCGATCACGGCGTACGCGACGACAGCGCCGACGCCCGGCCCGGTCAGCGTCAGCACCTGCGCCGTCCAGTCGATGTCGGAACCGCCGATGGTGGACACCTCGCCCGCCCCGACCCGGCGGGGCAGCACCGCGCCGATGCGGGACAGATGGCGCAGCAGGACCTCCGCCGAGCGGGCCTTGGCGTCCTCCCGGATGAAGGTCATCGTGCGGTGCCGCATGATACCCAGGTAGGACAGGGCCACGCCCGCGACGACGATCGCCGCGACCCAGAGCGCCAGGGCCTGGGTGTCGCGTTCGCGCAGCCCGTCGTCGACGGCGCGGGCGATCAGGTAGGGCCGAGCCGAGAGCCCGATCATCCAGGCCGTGCCGATCAGGCTGCCGCGCAGCACCCGCCAGGGTTGGCAGCGGACCAGCCACCAGAGGTAGCGCATCGGACCGCGGGCGTCGGGGGTGCCAGGATCGGGATGCGGGATCTGCGGAGGCACCCGATCACGCTACCGACCGGCCCTGACACCCCACCGACCCGATCATGGTGAGGTGCGCCTCCGTTTCTGTCGGACGGGAGAGGCAGAATCACGTTCGTGCTGGTGGCGGTGGTGTCCGACGAGCGGGGTGGGGGAGTGCTGTGCCCGCTGGACGCCACCGGCCAGCCGACCGGCCAGCCCGAGGTCGTCACCGATCTGGTCGCCGCGGTCGCCGCACGCGAGGCCGCCGAGCACCCGCGCTGGGTCTGGTCGACCGCCACGGCGGTCTACCCGACGCTGCTGCGCGCCGGCGTCCGGGTCGACCGGTGTCACGACGTGGAGTTGACCGAGGCGTTGCTGCTCGGGCATGTGGGCCGTTGGGGCGAGCCCCGCTCGCTGGCCGCCGCCTGGGCCCGGCTGACCGGCGCGGCGGTGCCGCCCGACCCGCCGCCGCGCGCCGCCGCGCCACCCGGGCACGGGCAGGGCGCGCTCTTCGACACACTGCCCGGTCCGCCGGGCCCGGGCATCGAGGCACTGATCCAGGTGTACGCCGACCAGCTCACCCGCGTCGCGGCGACCGAGCACCCCGGCCGGTTCCGGTTGCTGGTGGCCGCCGAGTCGGCCGGCGCGCTGATCGCGGCGGAGATGGGCGTCGTCGGGCTGCCCTGGCGTGCCGACGTGCACAACGAGATCCTGCACGAGCTGCTCGGCGAGGCGTCCCCGGTCGGTGGTCCGCCACGCCGACTCGCCGAGCTGGCCGCCCGGATCGCCGACGCGCTCGGCGTACGCGGCCTGCACACCGACTCGCCGGCGGAGCTGCTGAAGGCGTTCGCCCGGGTCGGGGTGGAGCTGCCCAACACCCGGGCCTGGGTGCTGCGCGGGGTGGACCATCCGGCGGTGCCGCTGGTGCTGGAATACAAGGAGCTCTACCGGATCTGGACGGCGCACGGCTGGTCCTGGCTCGATCAGTGGGCGCGGGGCGGCCGGTTCCAACCGGAGTACGTGCCGGCAGGTGTCGTCTCCGGCCGGTGGGCCACCCGGGGTGGTGGCGCGTTGCAGATCCCCAAGGTGATCCGGCGGGCGGTGGTGGCCGATCCGGGCTGGCGGTTGGTGGTCGCCGACGCCGGCCAGTTGGAGCCCCGGGTGCTGGCCGCGGTCTCCGGTGACGCGCGGTTGGCGGCGGCGGGGGGTGCCGGCGATCTCTACGCGGCCCTGGCCCGGGACTCGTTCGGCGGTGACCGGGCCAAGGCCAAGGTGGCCCTGCTCGGCGCGATGTACGGGCAGACCGGCGGGGCCGCGGTGCCCGCGTTGGCGGTGCTGAAGCGCAGTTACCCGACGGCGTTCGGTTACGTCGAGGCGGCGGCACGTACCGGTGAGAACGGTGGGCTGGTGCGGTCGTGGCTGGGGCGCACGTGTCCGCCCGGCTCGGCCGGGTTCGGGGATCTCGACGACGAGCCTTCCGATCCGGAGGGGGCGGGTGATCCGCACAGTCCGCGTGCGCGTGCCGCCCGGTCCCGGGGGCGCTTCACCCGCAACTTCGTCATCCAGGCCACGGCTGCGGAGTGGGCCTCCACGTTGCTGGCCACGCTTCGGACGGAGCTGTCCGGCACCGATGCCGAGCTGGTCTTCTTCCAGCACGACGAGGTGGTCGTGCACGCGCCGGCCGATCAGGCGGACGCGGTCGCCGAGGCTGTCAATCGGTCGGGCGAGCGCGCCTCCGCGCTGCTCTTCGGTGAGACGCCGGTTAGGTTCCCGCTGGACCTGTCCATCGTCGACTGCTACGCCGACGCGGCCTGACCTGCTGAGTGTCCGTGTCGGCGGATGCCGGTCGTGTAACGGTTGTGCTATTTCTCCTTTTCGCCCCGCCACCCCCGGCCGGCCCTCCTCGTTGCAGTGTCCGTAGGAGGGGACGGAACTGTCACGTTCCGTCCCGTGCTGGAGGGGGCGCAGCTGAACCGGATCGCAGGAATGATCATCGCCGCAGGCGGAGGACGACGGATCGGTGGTCCCGAGGCGCTGCTGCACCAGGGTGACAAGCCCCTGGTGAACCAGATGATCGACACGATGACCGAGGCGGGCTGCGAGCAGATCGTGGTCGTCCTGGGCGCTGCCGCCGAGCAGGTCCAGGAAACCGCCGACCTGGGCAAGGCGACCGTTGTGATCAACAAGGCGTGGGGCACCGGAGTCGGCTCGTCCATCCGGGCCGGCCTGGCCGCCATGGACGATGAGGGGATCGAGGCGGTGGTGGTGGTGCCTGTCGACATGCCGGGCCTGACCGCCGAGGCGGTCAGCCGGGTGGCCGCGCTGCCGTACCCGGACGTGCTGGTCTGTGCCACCTACGACGGGCTGCGCGGTTACCCGATGTTGTTCGGCCGCCGGCACTGGCCCGGCATCGCCACCCTGGCCAGCGCCGACGTGGGCGCCCGGCCGTACCTGTTGGCGCACAAGGACCAGATCGTCGACATCGCCTGCGACTCGGTGGCCGACGGCAGCCGGGTCGACACCCCGGAGCTGATGGAGATGTACGGGCTCACCGTCCCGCCGCAGCGCGTCGGGGTCTGAGGACGCGTCCTGCCGGGCTCCCCGAAGTGCGTGATGTCTGTGAGTCATCACGATGACTCACAGACATCACGCTCCTCAGTTAGTCCTGCGCCCGGTCCAGCTCGCCGGTGGCGGCGAGGCGCTGGTACCAGTGGGCGCTGTCCTTCCAGGTGCGGACCTGGGTGTCGTAGTCGACCCGGATGATGCCGAAGCGGCGGTCGTAGCCGTAGCCCCACTCGAAGTTGTCCAGCAACGACCAGACGAAGTAGCCGCGCACGTCCGCGCCCTGCGCGCGGGCGTCGGCCATCGCGCCGATGTGTCGACGCAGGTAGTCGATCCGCCGGTCGTCGTGGATCCGGCCGTCGGCCGACACCACATCGTCGAACGCCGCGCCGTTCTCAGTGATCATCATGGGCTGGCTGGGGTATTCGCGCTGGAGGCGCAGCAGCAGCTCGGTCAGCGCCGGCGGGTCGATGTTCCACCCCATCGCCGTGTACGGGCCGGGCTGCGGCAGGAAGTCGACGCTCTCCGCGGCCACCCACGGCGTCGAGGTCGACGCGCCGTGCCCGTCGGCGTCGGAGCGGGCCGACACCCCGTCCCAGGCCCGGACCAGGGTGCTGGAGTAGTAGTTGACCCCGAGCACGTCCAGTGGCACCGCGATCAGCTTCTCGTCGCCCTCGCGGACGAACGACCAGTCGGTGACGGAGGCGGTGTCGGCCAGCAGGTCGGCCGGGTACTCCCCGTCCAGCATCGGGCCGAGGAACGCCCGGTTGGCCAACGCGTCGATCCGCCGGACCGCGTCCTGGTCGGCGGCCGAGTCGGACGCGCCCCGGATGACGTGCAGGTTCAGCGTCACCGACAGCTCGGCGGACGGGGCCAGCTCCCGGACCACCCGACCGGCCAGGCCGTGCGCGAGGTTGAGGTGGTGCACCGCGGCCAGCGCCGCCGCCGGTTCGGTCCGACCCGGCGCGTGCACGCCGGAGGCGTAGCCCAGGTACGCCGAGCACCACGGCTCGTTGAGCGTCGTCCAGGTGTGCACCCGGTCGCCCAGCGCGCCGACGATGCCCGCCGCGTACTCCTGGAAGCGCAACGCGGTCTCCCGCGCCGCCCACCCGCCGGCGTCCTCCAACTCCTGCGGCAGGTCCCAGTGGTACATGGTGGCCACCGGGCGGACGCCCCGCTCCAGCAGCCCGTCCACCAGCCGCGAGTAGAAGTCGATGCCGGCCTGGTTGAACCGGCCCGAGCCGCCCGGCTGCACCCGGGGCCAGGAGATGGAGAACCGGTACGCGCCGAGGCCCAGGTCGGCGATGTGCCCGAGGTCGTCGGCCCACCGGTGGTAGTGGTCGGCGGCCACGTCACCGGTGTCACCGTTGAGGGTCCGACCGGGTGTGTGGCTGTAGGTGTCCCAGATGGACGGTCCGCGCCCGTCCTCGGTCGCCGCGCCCTCGATCTGGTACGCGGCAGTAGCCGAGCCCCAGACGAAGCTCTCCGGGAAGTGGTGTTGCGTCATCGTTCCGTCCCCTGGATCTCGCAGATGTAGCCCGTCGAGGTGCCGGCTACCAGTTCGGCGCTGGCCGTCCCACCCTCGTAGCGCACGTCGAACTCGGCGCCCGGCCCGTTGCCGGGTGACGGTACCCGTACCCGGGTCCGCTGCCCCTCGGTCGGTGCGTACACCCGCAGCCGCACATCGTCGGCCCACTCGTAGTCCGGTCGGTCGGTGCGCGAGCCGAACGGGATGACCGCGCCCGGTCGGGCCAGCACCGGCAGGCTGTCGAAGCCGTGCTTCTCGGTCAACCAGGCCGGGCCGGTGACCTGCGCGCCGGTGACCAGGTGTGTCCAGGTGCCGGCGGGGACGTAGTACGTGACGTCGCCGTCGGCGCTGAGCACCGGGGCGACCAGCACGTCCGGGCCGAGCATGTACTGCCGGTCCAGGTGCGCAGTCGCCGGGTCGTCCGGGAACTCCAGGAACATCGGCCGCATCACCGGCGTCCCGTCGCGGTGTGCCTCCTGGGCGGCGGCCGCCAGGTACGGCATCAGGCCGAGCTTGAGGTGGGTGAAGTGCCGCAGCACGTCCACTGCCTCCTCGTCGTACGCCCACGGCACCCGGTACGAGCCGGACCCGTGCAGCCGGGAGTGCGAGGAGAGCAGCCCGAAGGCGACCCACCGTTTGAACACCGCTGGGTCGGGAGTGCCCTCGAAGCCGCCGATGTCGTGGCTCCAGTAGCCGAAGCCGGACGCGGCCAGGGACAGCCCGCCGCGCAGCGACTCGGCCATCGCGACGAACGTCGACTCGCAGTCGCCGCCCCAGTGCACCGGGAACTGCTGCCCGCCGACGGTGGCCGAGCGGGCGAACAGCACCGCCTCGCCTTCGCCGCGCTCGGTCTCCAGCAGCTCGAAGACCGCCTTGTTGTAGAGGTACGAGTAGTAGTTGTGCATCCGCTGCGGGTCCGAGCCGTCGTGCCACACCACGTCGGTCGGGATGCGCTCGCCGAAGTCGGTCTTGAAGCAGTCGACGCCCATGTCCAGCAGGGCCTTGAGCTTGCCGGTGAACCAGCGGACCGCGTCCGGGTTGGTGAAGTCGACAAGCGCCATGCCGGCCTGCCACTTGTCCCACTGCCAGACCGAACCGTCCGGGTTGCGCACCAGGTAACCAGCCTCGCGGCCCTCCTCGAAGAGGTACGAGCGCTGCGCGATGTACGGGTTGATCCAGACGCACACCTTCAGGTCGCGCTCGTGCAGCCGGCGCAGCATCCCGTCCGGGTCGGGGAAGGTCGCCGGGTCCCAGATGAAGTCGACCCAGTGGAACTGACGCATCCAGAAACAGTCGAAGTGGAACACCGACAGCGGGAGCCCGCGCTCGGCCATCCCGTCGACGAACTCGGTCACCGTCTTCTCGTCGTACGAGGTGGTGAACGAGGTGGACAACCAGAGGCCGTACGACCAGGCGGGGATCCGGGCGGGACGGCCGGTGAGGGCGGTGTACCGGCGCAGCACGTCCTTCGGGTGGGGCCCGTCGATGACGTAGTAGGTGAGCGACTGGCCCTCGACGCTGAACTGGGTCTGGGTGACGACCTCGGAGCCGACCTCGAACGACACGTGCTCCGGGTGGTCCACGAAGACCCCGTAGCCGGCGCTGCTCAGGTAGAACGGCACGTTCTTGTACGCCTGCTCGCTGGCGGTGCCACCGTCGGCGTTCCAGATGTCGACGGTCTGCCCGTTCTTCACGAACGGGCCGAAGCGCTCGCCCAACCCGTACACCGTCTCACCGACACCGAGGGCGAGCCGTTCGTGTACGTGCCGGCGGCCCTCGGCGTCGGTGACGACGCCGATGCTGCGGGCGGTGGACGCGGTGACCAGCCGGTCGCCGTGCAGGAAGTCGACCCGCCACCCGTCGATGAGCGCGACCCGCGCGGTCAGCTCGCCGGTGGTCAGCGTCGCGCTGAGCCCTGTGACGTCGACGGTGACCGGGTGCGTCTCGTCGGTGCTCAGCCCGAAGTGCGGCTCGCGGGGCAGCCCGCCGGTGTGGTGGGCGATGGTCACCCCGATGACGCCGGGGGCGGGGGAGAAGAACCGGACGGTGACCAGCGGGCGGTTGAGGGTGTCGCCGCGTCCGGTGATCTGGCCGGTCGGTGCGAAGACGGTGAAGCCGCGCTCGTCCGGCTCGACCGACTCCACGGTGCCGGGCCGCAGGACGCTGACGCCGGGGCGCAGCTGCCAGTACCCGTCGGTGAACTTCACTTCTCGGCTCCTGCCGTGATGCCGCGCGCCAGGGTGCGCTGGAAGATGAGGAAGAAGAGGATGGCCGGCACCAGGCTGATCAGCGCGCCGGCGTTGGTGGTCGGAGCGTCCATCAGCCGGTCGCCCTGCAACGACGCGAGCGCGACCGGAATGGTCTGCGTCTGGTTGTCGATCAGCATGACCAGCGGGATGAGGAACTCGTTCCACGTCCAGATGAAGAAGAAGATGAGCAGCACCGCGAGGGTGGGCCGCAGGTTGGGGAAGACCACCCGCCACAGCACCGTCCACTTGCCGGCGCCGTCCAGCGCGGCGGCCTCCAGCAGCGAGCGCGGGAACGTGCCCATCACCGAGGCGAGCAGGTACGTGCCGAAGGCGCTCTGGATCACGGTGAAGATGATGATCACCGAGAGCTGGGTGTTGTAGAGGCCGACCTGCTTCGCCGCGTAGTACAGCGGGTAGATCAGCGCCTCCTGCGGCAGCATGTTGGCCAGCAGGAACAAACCGACGATCCACAGCCGGCCCCGGACCCGGCCGATGCCCAGCGCGTACGCGTTGAGCAGTGACACGGCGACGCCGAACACTGCCACCGAGCCGGCGATGATCGCCGAATTCCAGAACTTCAGCGGGAAGTTCACCTCGGTCCAGTACGTGCGCAGGCCCTTCGTGTAGAACTCCGTCGGCCAGCTCAGCGGGCCGCCCGAGGAGTAGTCGCCGGGCGACTTGAACGCGTTGAGCAGCATGAACGCGAACGGCACCAGCATGACGAGCGCGCCGAGGGTGACCAGGGCGAGCACCACCCAGCGGCTGACGCCGCGGTGGTGTCGATCGCGTACGGGCCGGGCCGGCGTCACCGGCGCGGTGCTCGGTGTGAGCGTGACGGCCATGTCAGAACCCCCGGTCCCGGCGCTCGCTGCGGGCCTGCATCCAGATGAAGACCCCGGCCACCACCACGATGATCAGTGTCAGCACCATCGAGATCGCGGAGCCGTAGCCGACCTGCAGCTTCTTGAAGAACGTGTAGTAGGCGAAGTACGAGGGCACGTTCGTGGCATTGTCCGGGCCGCCCCGGGTCAGGGCGAAGATCGGCCCGAACACCTTCAACGCGGCGATCGTGCAGGTCAAGGCCACCACGAAGGTCTCCGGCCGGATCTGCGGAAGGGTGATCGCCCGGAACCGGTGCAGCCAGTTCGCGCCGTCGACCTCGGCCGCCTCGTACAGCTCGGGGTCGACGCGCTGCAACGCCGCCATGAAGACGACCACCGGATAGCCGATCTGCACCCAGATCATCACTGCCATCACGGCCGGCAGGGCGGTGCCCGGGTCGCCGAGCCAGTCGTGGCGTAACGCGCCGAGACCGACCGCGTCGAGGAGGCTGTTGAACGCCCCGTCGGGGCGCAGGATCCAGCCCCAGACGATGCCGGCCACCACGACGGGCAGCACCTGCGGGAGGTAGAACGCCGCCCGCAGCGCGGCGGCGGTGCGGGGCTTGAACCGGCGGCCGATGACGTCGAAGAGCACAGCGGCGAGCAGCAGCCCGAGCACCGTGGGCACCACCACCATCGCGACGAGCATCCAGACGGTGTTGCGGAACGACGCCCAGAACACGTCGTCCTGCAGCAACTGCTGGTAGTTGTCCAGGCCGACCCACCGGGGGTCGCCGATGCCGGACCACTTGGTCAGCGACAGATAGAGGGTGCCGACCAGCGGCGCGCCGATGACCAGGAGAAAGAGCACAGCTCCGGGGAGCAGGTAGAGCCAGTACGCCGCGTTGCGGCCGCGGCGTCTGCGGCTGGGCGCGGGCGGGGTGGGGGTCGCGGCCGGCGGTGTGGCGGCGACCGTCTCGGAGACTGCCATGGAGGATCCTTCCCGGCGGGGCGGGCGGGCGCGCCGGTCGTGCCGGTCGCGCCCGCCGCTCGCCGTGTCACTTGCCGGTGATCTCCTTGACGCCATCGGCGTACGGCTTGGCGATCGTGTCGAGAACCTGGTCGGGCGACTTCGAGCCGTTGATCAGACCCTGGAAGCCGGAGACCAGCACGTCGTAGTAGCCGGGGACCGGCCAGTCCGGGTAGAAGGCCAGCCCGTCGGACTTGCTGACCGTGTTGAAGTCCTCGATCAGCTTGCGGTCCTTCGGGTCGCTGATCTTCGACGCGTCGGCGGCGACCGGAACACCACCGTTGTTGCCGATCAGATCCTGGATCTCCGGACGCAGGGTGATGTCGATGAAGTCGTACGCCAGGCTCTTGGCCTTGCTGTTCTCCGGAACCACCCAGAGGTTGCCGGAGGAGCCGGCCTGAAGGGTGTTGCCGGGGAAGAGGAAGGTGTCCCAGTTGGCCTTCATCTCGGTCTTGAACCGGCCGTACCACCAGCTACCCGAGACGATCATCGGAACCTTGCCGCCGATGAAGGCGGTGCCCATGTCCTCGGCCTTGAGGCTTGCCGAGTTCTTCGCCACGTAGCCCTTCTGCACCCACTGGGCGAAGGTGTCAGCGCCGTACTTGAGCGGGTCGGCCTTGAAGTCGACAGGGTTCTTGTAGAGCTGGTAGTTGTCGACGAACTGCCTGTCGCCCTTGGAGAGGGCGAGCTGGTAGAAGAGCTGCCCGGCCGGGTACTCGGCGCCGGCCATGCCCAGCGGGGTGATGCCCTTGCCGACGAAGGTGTCCATCGCGGCGGTCATCTCGGCCATAGTGGTCGGGACCTTGACGCCGTTGCTCTGGAACAGGTCCTTGTTGTAGTAGACGGTGACGTACTCGCCGTAGTTCGGCACACCGAACCACTTGCCGGAGCCCATCACGCCCTTGTCGCTGTACCGGGCGGTGGTCTGCAGGCTGGGGCTGAGCTTGCCGGCCCAGCCGCGCTTGTCGGCCTCGCTGCTCAGGTCGGCCAGCAGGCCCTGCGAGGAGAGCAGCCCGGCGGTCGCGTTGCCCTTGTTGTACTCCATGATGTCCGGGCCCTCGGACGAGTTGATGATCATGCCCGCGTTCTGCTGGATCTGCTCGAACGCCTTGCGCTCGAAGCGCACCTCGACGCCCGGGTGCTCGGACTTGAAGATCTCGATGGCCCGGTTCCAGCCGACGCCCATGGCGCTGTTCTCGCTCTCGTAGTGCCAGAGCTTGAGAACCTTGGCGTCGCTGTTGTCCCCGCTGTCACCACTGCCGCAGGCGGCCACGGTGGTCGTCGCTGTCGCCGCCAGGGCGATCGCGGCGACGAGCCGACGGAATCGCTGCATTAGCATCCTCCTCGTTGAGTACTAGCCGGTACTTCACGGGGCCCGCCGTCGCGTTGCAGCGCGGCGGCGGGCCATTTACTGATCGGCCCCCATTGGCTGGCGGCTTCGAGGCGCGGCGGTCGACCCCCGGATCTCCAACGTGCACGGCAGCAGTTGCTGGTGACGAAGGTCGGCGGGGCCGTCCAGGTGGCGCGTCAGCGCCTCGATCGCGATCCGGCCGAGCGCCGAACCGGGTGACGTCATGGCGGTCAGCGCCGGGGTGGCCAGTTCGGCGACCTGCGGCGAGGTGACCATCGAGACGACGGAGACGTCGTCGGGCACTGACAACCCACGGCCGGTCAGCTCGCCGAGGATGCCGAAGATCGCCGTCTCGTTCATGGCCAGCACCGCGGTCAGCTCCGGGGCCTGCGCGAACGCGGCGGCCAGGGCGGCCCGCCCGCCGGCGGCGCTGTCCTCGGCCGCGATCATCACCGGCTCCAGGCCGTGCCCGGTCATCGCCGCGGTGAAGGCGTCCCGGGTACGCAACGCGGGCCCGTAACCGCTGGCCAGCGTGGCGGCCGAGTGGTTGACGTAGACGATCCGCCGGTGCCCGAGGCCGACCAGGTGCGCGACGGCCTCCCGGACGGTCTGGTCGAAGTCGATGTCGACGTAGGAGAGCGTGCTGGTGTCGCCGGTGCGGCCGATCAGCACCAGCGGCACCCCCGTCTCCTGGAGCACTGTGACCCGCTCGTCGGCCAGCTGGACCTCCATCAGCACGACCCCGTCGAGCATCCGCTGACTGGCCAGCCGACGCAGGTCGTCGAGGTCGCCGCCGCCGACAGGCGAGAGCACCAGGTGGTAGCCGGCGACGCTGGCCGCGGCGGCGGCACCGGTGACGAAGGCGGTCTCGGTGGCGCCGAGGCCGCGTTCGTCCATCGGCATCAGCAGGCCGAGGATTCGGCTGCGCCGGCTGGCCAGCCCACGGGCCATCGCGTTGGGCTGGTAGTCGAGCTGTGCCATCGCGGCGAGCACCTTGTTGCGGGTGGCCTGCGAGATCGGCCGGGTGCCGGTGAGCACGTACGAGACCGTGCTGACCGAGACCTGCGCGAGGCGGGCGACGTCGTGCATGGTGGCCACCGCGCACCTCCTCCGGCCTGGGGTGGGACCGCTCCCGAACTTCGTCGAAGCGTTTCGACGAAGCGGTTCGACAGGACGCTAGGCCACCTGTTACGGCGACGTCAATAGCCGATGTCGAAAACAATTCAGGGGGCGCGCGGGGCGCGGGGCGCGGGGGAGTGCCCGGCGCCTTGGGGCGGGGCGTGGGTCAGGGCAGGTTGAAGAGGATGGCGGCGTTTCTCCAGCAGACCGCGCGTAGCCAGTCGTCGCCCAGGTCCAGCCGGGCCAGCCCGGTCACCTGGTCGGCGTACGGGTACGGGATGTTCGGGAAGTCGCTGCCCAGCAGCACCTTGCCGGCCAACCCCAACTCGCGCAACCGGGGCAACTCCTCGGCCGGAAAGGGGACGAACTGGTCGAAGAAGGGCGTGAAGGCCATTGTGGTGTCCAGCCGGACCCGCTCGTACGTCTCGGCGAGGTCCAGGAAGGCCCGGTAGTCCGGGGCGCCCATGTGCGCCACCACGGCGGTCAGCCGAGGGTGGCGGGCGAGCAGGGCGGCGAACGGTTCCGGGCCGGTGTTGGTGGTCCCCACCGGGGCGTGCCCGGCGTGCACCACCACCGGCACATCCGCGTCGGACAGCATCCCCCACACCGGGTCCAGCGCCGGATCGGTGGGCGCGAAGCCGCCGACCTGGAGGTGCAACTTGAACACCCGGGCACCTTCGGCGAGGGCCGCCTCGACGTACCCGGGAGCGTCCGGCTCCGGGTAGAACGTGGCCGAGGCCAGGCACCCGGGGGTGTCGCGGGCGAAGTCCAGCGTCCAGCGGTTGAGTTCCGCCGCCATGCCCGGTCGGTGCGCGTACGCCAGGGCACTGAACGCCAGCACCCCGAGTCGGCGCAGGTGCGCTACCCGGTCGGCGTCGCTCCACCGGTAGCGGATCGGCCATTCGGTGCCGACCAGCGGCCCGGCGGCGTCGAAGTAGGCCCACACCCGACGCAGCAGGCGCGGCGGCAGGAAGTGAACGTGCACGTCGGCGAGGCCGGGCAACCCCAGGGCGCGGCAGAACTCCGGTACGCGTTCGTCCTCGGTCGGCGGGATCGCCGACGCCGGATCGGTCATATGTCGATGTCGAAGCGGCTCAGCACCGAGGGCGCGATCAGGCCGACGGTGGCGAGCGCGGAGACGACGGTCAGTGCGATGCGCATCCCGACCACTTCGGCCTTGCTGCCGACGCGCAGGGCGATGCTGTTCGGCAGGCCGATCATCATCCACATTCGCCGTTTGATGGGGATCGGCCAGAGGATCGGCACGCCGGCTCTGGTGATCATGTCGCCGAGGATGTGCACGAAGCAGCCCACGCCCAGCGCGGTGCCGATCAGCGGATAGCCGCGTCCGCCCGGCAGGTGGGCGAAGGTGAACCAGGCCGCCCCGGCCGACGCGAGAGTGATGATCACCCACCCGGCCCGCTCGGCCCACTCGTCGAACAGCCCGCGCAGCGCCAGGCCGAACATGAAGAACAGGATGGTGATGACCGCCCACTTGCCGTACGCGGCGCAGAGCGCCGTGGTGCCCCAGCCGACCAGCACTGTGAACGGCAGCGTGTGGGTCAGCGTCCGGTGCCCGTTGCTGCGGCGCGGGTCCCTGCTGAGCTTGGTGGCGTAGTAGACCCCGAGAGAGATCTTCTCCATCACCTCGGCCGCGAAGAGCGAGAAGACTCCGAAGGTACGGGCAACGGTGGCCCCACCCTGGTTCTTGGTCACCTTGCCCGACATGTCGAGGTCGGGAAAGAGCGCGCCACCGGCGCACACAGCGGTGCCCACCGCCAACGCGAGCGGCGACTGGTGGTAGTCGGCGAACTGCTCCAGTGCCCAGGAGCCAGCCAGCCACACCGCCGCGCCGGACAGCGCGTGTTGCGGTCCCATCATCTCGGCTCACCCTCCCCAGGGATCTTGAGCGCCCAAAACTACGCCACTGTAGTCAGCGTCGGCGCCGCAGGGGCATCACCCGGAAGGTCCACATCGGACCGTGTCACAGGGTGGGGGTGAAGCTCTGCCGGATCATCGGCAAGTATGCCGCGTTGACCTGCCAGTCGAACTCTTCTGTCAACCACGAGACGGTGTAGGAGCGATCGGCCGAGGTGTTGGCCAACAGCCGGAAGCTGTGCACCGGAACGCCGACGGCGTTCTGCCAGCCGCACTCCCACACCGCGCCACCCGCGAAGATGTCCATCGCGGAGATGTCCAGCTTGCGATAGTCCGGCAGCGCGGCACTCGCCGTCAGCCGAGCCTCCTCGGCCTTCCAGTGCGCCACCGGATCCGGGCGGACCGGCCCCGCCTCGACGCTGAGCACCCGGGACCCGCCGGATTTCCGGAAGCAGGTCACCGAGCCCTCGGTCCAGCGCGCCCACCCGACCGGCGCGGCGATCCGGAACCCGGTCGGGTCGTCGTACCAGGTCCAGCCCTCACGCAGCCCGTACTTCACGTCGGGTGGCGGTGACACCGCCACCACCGGGGTCGCCGACGGTGGCGGGGACGACGTGCAGGCGAACGCCGCCGGCCGGGAGGTCGGCGCGCCACCGCCGGAGCCGGACGGTGTGGTCCGGTCATCGTGTTGGTTGACCAGCGCAAGCGTGACGCCTCCAGCGACGAGCACAGCGGCGGCCGCGCCACCCAGGGCGATCAGGCGCCGTCGCCGGCCAGGTGGGCGCCGCTTGTTCGGGGTCGGCATGGCGGGCTCGCCAGACGGGGCCACCGGTTCGACCGGGTGCGGCGCGATGGCCCGTCCGGCGCTGCGGATCGCCGCGACCGCTGAGGAGCGGACCGACCCGGCGGGCTCGTCGTCGTTCGCCGCGGCGCTGCGCAACAGCGGCTCCGCCTCGGCGGCGGTCAACCGCCGCCAGGGGTCGCGCTGCAACAGGCCGAGGATGGCGGGACGCAACGGGCCGGCTCGACGCATCGGGTCCGGTGGTTCGGTGGCCAACGCGCTGAGCGTCGCCATCGCGCTAGACCGTGCGTACGGTGACTGCCCCTCGACCGTCGCGTAGAGCGTCGCGCCCAACGACCACATGTCGGTGCGGGCGTCGGACACCCCTTCGCGGGCTCGTTCGGGCGCGACGAACTGCGGCGAGCCGAGCACCGTGCCGGGCCCGGTCATCACACCCTCACCGCCGTCGAAGGTGGCGAGGCCGAAGTCGGTGAGCACCACCCGCCCGTCGTCGGCCACCAGCACGTTGTGCGGCTTCACGTCGCGGTGCAGCACCCCGGCGGCGTGCGCGGCCCGCAACGCGGCGAGCACCGCCAGCCCGATCCGGGCGGTGCGTTGCGGGCTCAACGGCCCCTCGGCGCTGATGATCTGCTGCACCGACCGCGACGGCACGTACTCCATCACGATCCAGGGGCTCTCCCGGTCGTGGACCACGTCGTAGAGGCGGACCACGTTGGGATGGTTGAGCCGGGCGGCGGTGCGTGCCTCACGCAGGGTTCGTAGCCGCAACTCCTCACGCTCGGTCTCGGCCAGCCAGGACGGCGGCACTACCTCCTTCACCGCTACGTCGCGATGCAACATCTCGTCGCGAGCAAGCCACACCCGGCCCATTCCGCCGGTGCCGACCAGGTCGAGCAGCCGGTACCGACCCGCGATCAGCAACTGATGCACGGTCGCTCCCCCTCGGTCACCCCGGGATCCACGATAGCCACCAATGCCGGCTTTCTCATCCACTGAGCGGCCTCGATCCACGACGGACGGTGGTCCCGATCATGGCCATACGGTGCAGGTCAGCGGGGTGGTCGGAAACTCTTTCGCACCAGTTCCCAGTCGGCGGCGGCCCCGGCCCAGTCCTCGTCCCGGGTGATCCAACCCAGCGTCCAGCGGTCGGCGCCGAGGACGTGTTGTCGGGCGTGCAGCCACGGGCCGTGCGGCGTCTGCCAGCGGAGCTCCCACTCGGCTCCGCTGTCGCCCGCGGTGAGTCGGATCTCGTCGTACCCCGGCAGGGAGCCTTTCCCGGCCGCCGCGTCGCGGGCGGTCCGCAGGAGTTCCAGGGGATCGGCGGCGCCGCCTTCGGCGACGCTGAAGGCCCGGCCGGTCGCCGGGTCCTGGAAGCACGCCACAGTGCCGTCGCGGGAGGTCAGCCACGTCGCCGGTACGGAGACCCGGAAACCGGTGGTGTCGGCGTGCCAGACCCAGCCGGGCGGCGGCCGGAGTTCTTCGCCCGCTGTCGGCGTGCCGGCCTGCACCGGTGTACCGCCGACGTCGGGGCGGACACAGGCGAACGGGGGCGGGGGGACGTTCCGCCCATTCGGCGGCGGACCGGGGGGCGGGCCGGGGCCGAACGGCCCTCCGTTGGGCGGGCGGTTCGGCGGCGGGGTGGACCAGCCGGTGGGGTCGCTGGGCCTGTCGCCGGTCAGGGTCAGCGCGGTGCCGACGCCGGCCACGACGGCCACCAGCAGCGCCACGGCGACCACCGCCACCCGACGCGCGGTGCGCCCGGCGGCCGCCGGATCCGGGGCCGGCGTGGGGGAGGCGCCACCGGCTGCGGCCCGGGCGGCCGGGTCGGGCAGCGGAACGGTGGCGTCCTGGTCGTCGGGGTCGTCCGCTGCCGTCCTGAGCAACCGACGGGCCGTCTCGTGGTCGAGGCGCTCGCCCGGGTCGCGGCGCAGCAACCCGTCCAGCACCGGCGCGAGCGCCCCGGCGTGCGGGGCGGGGTCCGGCGGGCCGGCGGCCAGCGCGCTGAGCGTGGCCATCGCGGTGCTGCGGGCGTACGGGGACTGCCCCTCGACGGCGGCGTGCAGGGTCGCCCCGAGCGACCACAGATCAGCGGCCACTGTGGACACCCCCTCGGCGGCGCGTTCGGGGGCCACGTACTGCGGGGAGCCGAAGACCATGCCGGGGCGGGTCATCGCGCCGTCGCCGCCGTCGAAGGTGGCCAGCCCGAAGTCGGTGAGCATCACCCGCCCGTCGTGCGCCACGAGCACGTTCTGCGGTTTGATGTCGCGGTGCAGCACCCCGGCGGTGTGCGCGGCCTGGAGCGCGTCGAGCACTGCCAGCCCGATCCGGGCCGCTCGGGCCGGCTCCAGCGGCCCCTCGGCGTCCACGACGTCCTGCAATGTGCGGGACGGGACGTACTCCATGACGATCCATGGGCTGCCCTCGACCGCGACGACGTCGTAGAGCCGGACCACGGCGGGGTGGTTGAGTCGGGCCGCGGCGCGGGCCTCCCGCATCGTGCGTGAGCGCACCTCGGCCCGTTCAGCGTCGGCCAACCAACTCGGTGGAACGATCTCCTTGACCGCTACCTCGCGGTGCAGCATCTCGTCGCGGGCGCGCCACACCCGACCCATGCCCCCGCGACCCACCAGATCGAGCAGTCGGTACCGACCGGCGATCAGCACCTGTGCACGCTCCTCCTCAGCCGCTTGTCCGGGCTACACCCTAACCAGCGGATCGGAAGTCACCTATCGGTCGTCCGACTCGGCGTCAGCAGGCGGCGTGGTCGGCGCCGGCGAGCAGGTTCCCTTCCGGGATGGCGATCCGGGTCCGCCCGCCGCTCAGGCGGGCGGCGGCGCGTCGGGCCTGCACGGGGCCGTGCTCGCGACGAGCGGTGGCGTAGCTGGCGGCGGTGCGGGCCGCGATGGTGGCCCAGCCGTACCGCTCGCCGACCATCGTGCGGGCCCGCCGGGCCAGCCGCCGGGCGAAGACCTCGTCGCCGAGCAGTTGGCCGACCGCGCCGGCGAGCGCGTCCGGGTCGCTGTGCGGGAACGTCACCCCGGTCACGCCGGGTTCGACGATCTCGGCGAGGCCGCCGGTACGGGCCACGGCCAGCGGCGCTCCGGCCGCTGCCGCCTCCAGCGCCACCATGCCGAACGGCTCGTAGAGGCTGGGCACCACTGTCGCGTCGGTGGCGCCGAGCATCGCCGGTAGTTGGGTGGAGTCGAGGAACCCGGTGAACCGGACGGTCGAGCTGATCGCCAGCCGCCGGGCCTCCGCCTCCAACTCGGTGCGGTACGGGCCGTCGCCGGCGATCACCACGCGCAGCCCCGGGTGTCGTTCGCGCAGCCGGGGTACGGCGTGTACCAAGTGCTGGACGCCCTTCTCGTAGACCAGCCGCCCGGCGTACCCGACCAGCGGGCCGTCCCCGGCGAACCGTGCCCGGGCCGACGCGACAGCTCGGGGGCGGGCCCGCCAGGCCCTGTCGTCGACCCCGTTGGGCACCACGTCGACCTGGGCGGCCGGTACCTCGAACAGCGCGGTCACCTGGTCGCGCATGTACCCGGAGCAGGTGATCACCCGAATGGACGAGCTGCTGAGCCAGTGCTCGACGCCGTGGATGGTGCGGTTCATCTCCTCCGGCAGCCAGCCCTGGTGCCGACCGGCCTCGGTGGCGTGCATTGTGGTGACCAGGGGCAGGTCCAGGTGCTCGGCGAGGGTGACGGCCGTGTGGGCGACGAGCCAGTCGTGGGCGTGGATGACGTCGTACGAGCCGGCCTGGGTGGCGCGCAGGGCGGTGCGGGTGAGGGTGTGGTTGAAGGCCATCGTCCAGGCCAGCAGCGAGTCGGTGGCGAGGGGGAAGGTGACCGGGTCCTCGGGGGCGCGCAGGATGCGTACGCCGTCGGCGTACTCCTCAAGGGGTGCGCCGTCGGAGTGGCGGGTGACGACTGTGACCTCGTGGCCGGCGGCGGCGAGGGCGACGGAGAGGGCGTGCACGTGTCGACCGAGACCGCCGACGAGCACCGGCGGGTACTCCCAGGAGAGCATCAGCACCCGCAGCTGTCGGGCGGGGTTGATGTCGATCACGTGGGCATCGAGTGACATGCGGCCCCCTTTGAGTTGTCCCCGGGCGCGCGCCGACCGACACCGAATCGATGTCGCCGTCGCGTCTGGATCGAGGCCAATCCTGCCGGGGTCGCGATAACCAGCGGCGACACCACCGTTGCGGTCGTGTAAAGCGCTACTGGCTCTTTCGCCGCACCCGCAGCAGCTCGGCCACCGACCATGCCTGGAACGGGCACCCGGTAGCGGTGTGCGGCGCGAGGCCATCGGCCGTCTCGCTCACCGAGCCTAACCCATATTCCATCAAATGAGCCTCAATGCCGACGAATACGTCATCGACGGACATCTTCCCCCGGCGCGCGGCGTCGACGTACGGGCCGAGCAACCACGGCCAGACCGTGCCCTGGTGGTAGCCCCCGTCCCGGTCGGCCGGCCCGCCCCGGTGCCGGCCCACGAACTCCGCCGAATCCGGGGCCAGACTGCGCGGCCCGAGCGGAGTGAGCAGCCCGCCCCCGACCCGCCGTAGCGTCGCCTCGTCCGGCTCCAACGGCGCGTACGGCAGCGACCAGGCCAGCAGCTGGTTGGGGCGCAACGCGTCGTCGTCGTGCAGGGCGGCGCCACCCAACGGGTACGCCGGCGCGGGCGCGTCCAGCACGTCGTGCAACCAGCCGGTCGGGGCCGGGAACCGCTCCCGGAACGAGGCGGTGGCCTGCCGGTGGTGTCGCCACAGCTCGTCGGCGTCCTGCCCAGCCAGCTCGGCCAGCTCCGCGAGCCCGGCCAGCCCGTTGATCCACAGCGCGTTTACCTCGACCGGCTTGCCGGTCCGCGGGGTGACCGGCACCCCGTACACCCGGGCGTCCATCCAGGTCAGCGCGGTGCCGGCGGCGCCCTGGGTGAGCAGCCCGTCGGCCGGGTCCACCCGGATCCCGTACCTGGTGCCGGCGGTGTGGGCGTCGATCACCGCGCGCAGCGCCGGCAGCAGCTCCTCGCCGAGGTCGGTGTCGCCGGTGACTGTGACGTGCCGGCTCACCGCGTGCAGGAACCACAGCGTGCCGTCGACGGTGTTGTACTCGACCCGACCGGTGTCGGCAGTGTTGGCGAGCATCCCCTCGGACAGCGTCGCCGCGTACGCCCGCAGCAGCTCCCGACCCTCGTCGGCGCGACCCGTGCAGAGGAACAACCCCTCGTACGAGATCATCGTGTCCCGCGACCACGCCCCGAACCACGGGTAGCCGGCCACCACGTCCACCGCCGCCTGGTCGGTGCGCACCACGAAGGCGTCGGCGGCCAGCGCCAGTGTGGCGTCCACGTCGTCGGCCGGCTTCGCCGTCGCCACCACCCGCCGGTTGCGGCGCCTCGCGGTCGCCACGATCTCCTCCGCCGGCGGCGGCTCCTCATCGAGTCGACCCGCCCAGGCCCGCACCGACACCGTGTCGCCGGGGCGTTCCAGCTCACCGGAGAAGCGGCCCGCGTACCAGAGGTCCTCGTCCGCGTTGAGGCCCCGGTTGGCCTCCTCGCGGTGGTGCACGCCCAGCCACCACTGCCCCTCGGGCGCCCAGCCCGGGCCCGCGAGCCGGTACGCGCCCTCGACCACAGCGCCGTCGGCCACCGCCTCCACCTGCGGGATCGGGCCGTCGGCCCGCCGTTCGCCGTGCGCGTCCCGCCAGGTGCAGGCGGCCGACAGCTCCAGCCGGACCGGACCACCGGCGACCAGCCGGTGCACCACAGCGACGCAGGAGCGGCCGGGCAGCATGGCCAGCTCCCGTTCGATCACCACCGCGCCGATCCGCCACCGCCACCGGGGTAGCCCGTCGACCAGGTCGAAGCGCTCCAACAGCTCGAAGCCGCGCGGGTCCACGTCGCCGGAGGCCCACTCGTGCGCGCCGAGGCGCACCCGCGCGCCGGACGGCAGTGTGACCGCCGGGTCGAGACTGACCAGTCCCACTTGGCGGGATGCCGGCGTTTCGCCGGGAACCACCAACAGGCCGTGGTAGCGACGTGTCCGCAGCCCGCCGACAGTGCCCATCGCGTAGCCGCCGAGGCCGTCGGGGACCAGCCACTCCCGGCTGGTCGCGCTGGTCAGGTCGCCGCAGATCTGCGGGCCGAAGTGAATGTCGATCAACTTTCCTCCACCGGCGGCGGGGTGTAACACGCCACGACGAGAATGGCCGCTGTGGTCAAGTACCGCGGCGACGTCAAAGATGTGCACGTGATCACTGACCGATCGTCCTCCGACGCCTCGCCACCCGACGCTGAGCGGCTCCGGCTCGCCCAGGCCGACTCGGGGGAGCAGGACTGGCGTGCATGGGGTCCCTATCTGTCCGAACGGGCGTGGGGGACGGTACGGGAGGACTACAGCGAGCACGGTACGGCCTGGGACTACTTCCCGCATGACCACGCGCGGTCCAGAGCCTACCGGTGGAATGAAGACGGGATGGCCGGCGTCTGCGACGAACGACAGACCTTCGCGTTCGCCCTGGCCCTCTGGAACGGCAAGGACCCGATCCTCAAGGAGCGGATGTTCGGCCTCGGCGGCGACGGCGGCAACCACGGGGAGGACGTCAAGGAGTACTGGTGGTACGAGGACTCCACGCCCACCCACTCCTGGATGCGCTGGCGCTACCACTACCCGCAGGCAGCCTTCCCGTACGACGAACTCGTCGCGGTGAACGCGTTGCGCGGCCGCGACGACACCGAGTACGAGCTGGTGGACACCGGGATCTTCGACGATGACCGGTACTGGGCGGTGACAGTCGACTACGCCAAGGCGTCCCCGACCGACCTCTGCATGGTGGTGACCGTCGCCAACCGGGGCGACGAGGCGGCCACCCTGCACGTCCTGCCCACCCTGTGGTTCCGTAACACCTGGTCCTGGGGCCTGCCCGGCGGTGACCGGATCCCGCGGTTGACCGGCCAGGGCACCCGGCTCGTGGGCGAGCACCGGGTGTTCGGCCAACTGCTGCTGGAGGGCGACGGCGGCCCGGTTCCGCTGCTCTGCGACAACGACACCAACGCCGAACGGCTCTGGGGCCTGCCCGGCCGCTCCCCGTACCCGAAGGACGGCATCAACGACCACGTCGTCAACGGCGCGGCCACCGTCAACCCGGCCCGGGAGGGCACCAAGGGCGCGCTGCACTACGTGCTCGACGTGCCGGCCGGCGGGCAGCGCCAGATCCGGCTGCGGCTGACCCGTACCGCGTCGCCGCCGGCCGCCGCGCCGCCGCCCCCGGCCGACCTCAGCGACGGCTTCGAGGCTGTGGTGTGGGCGCGGCGGGCCGAGGCGAACCGGTTCTTCGCCGGCGTGATCCCGCCGGCCGCCACACCCGACGAGGCG
The DNA here is from genome assembly GCF_040649935.1 of Micromonospora sp. NPDC048842. NCBI lineage: Bacteria > Bacillati > Actinomycetota > Actinomycetes > Micromonosporales > Micromonosporaceae > Micromonospora > Micromonospora sp. NPDC048842. Next base: position 30,655 of record NZ_JBEZGK010000041.1, read on the forward strand.
CTGGTCGCCCGGCAGGCCATCGCCGGGCTGATGTGGGGCAAGCAGTTCTACCACTTCGACGTCAAACGCTGGCTCGAAGGCGACCCGGGCTCGACCCCGCCGCCGGCCGGGCGCCGGCACGGGCGCAACAGCGCCTGGTGGCACATGACCAGCTTCGACGTCATCTCCATGCCCGACCCGTGGGAATACCCCTGGTACGCGGCCTGGGACCTGGCCTTCCACTGCGTGAGCATCGCCCGGGTCGACCCGGGCTTCGCCAAGGAGCAGATCCTGCTCCTGCTCCGCGAGTGGTACCTGCACCCCAACGGGCAGATCCCGGCGTACGAGTGGGCTTTCGGCGACGTGAACCCGCCGGTGCACGCGTGGGCAGCGCTGAAGGTGTTCGAGATCGACGGCGGCCGGGACTACGAGTTCCTGGCCCGGGTGATGCACAAGCTGCTGCTCAACTTCACCTGGTGGGTCAACCGCAAGGACACCGGCGGCAACAACGTCTTCGAGGGCGGCTTCCTCGGGCTGGACAACGTCGGGCCGTTCGACCGCTCGGCGGCGCTGCCGGTCGCCGGGGTGCTGGAGCAGTCCGACGGCACCGGCTGGATGGGCATGTACGCGCTCAACCTGCTGGACATGGCGATCGTGCTCGCCGAACACGACCGGACCTGGGTGGACACCGCCACCAAGTTCTTCGAGCACTTCGCCTACATCGCCGCCGCCGCGTACGAGCAGGGGTTGTGGGACGAGGAGGACGCCTTCTTCTACGACGTGCTGCGCCTCGCCGACGGCACGAAGGTGCCGCTGAAGGTCCGCTCCGTCGTCGGGCTGCTGCCGTTGGCCGCCACCACCCGGCTCACCGCCCGGACCCTGCACCACCTACCGGAGTTGGGCGCCCGGCTGCGCTGGTTCCTCACCAACCGCCCGGAGTACGCCCAGGTGATCGGCACCCGCCGACTGGGCCCCGACGGCCGGCAGCAGCGACTGCTGTCCATGGTCGGCCCGGAGCAGGTGGTCCGCCTGCTGGCCCGGATGCTCGACCCGGACGAGTTCCTCTCCGACTTCGGCCTCCGTACGCTGTCCCGCGCCCACCTGGACAAGCCGTTCTCGGTCACCCTCGGCGGGCAGGAGTTCTCCGTCGGCTACGAGCCGGCCGAGTCGACCAGCGGACTGTTCGGCGGCAACTCGAACTGGCGCGGTCCGATCTGGATGCCGACGAACTTCCTGCTGATCAGCGCGTTGCGCGACTACGCGGCGTTCTTCGGCGACGACCTCCAGGTGGAGTACCCGACCCGCTCCGGGGTGAAGCACACCCTGGACGAGATCGCCGACGACCTCTCCGCCCGGCTGATCTCGCTCTTCACCCAGGACGACTGGGGTCGACGGCCGATCTACGGTGCCGCTCAGATGTTCCAGACCCACCCGGACTGGCGCGACCTGATCGCCTTCCCCGAGTACTTCCACGGCGACAACGGGGCCGGCCTGGGCGCCTGGCACCAGACCGGCTGGACCGCCCTGGTGGCCGACCTGATCCTCACCCTCCGCCGCTGACTCCCGCCCGCCCTCGCCCCCCGCTTGCGGGTGCGCCCGAGTCCGGGCGGCGGGCTGCGGGCGGCGGGCAGGGCGGGCAGGGCGGTCAGGCGCTGACTACGCCGAGCTTGATGAGGCTGTCCGCGGTGTCGGTGATGGTCGTCTCCACCGGGCGGGGCCGCCAGCCGAGGACGGTGCGGGCCTTGTCGTTGCTGATCACCGGGACCTGACCACCGAGGACGGCGGCCTCACGCAGCGCAGGCTCGGTCTTCGCGCCCTCCCGGACCTCCTCGTTGTTCAACTCTCGGGCCGGAACCCGGTCGGCAAGGCTCGGCAGGTGCCGCGCGAGCATCTTCGCCATGTCGAGGAAGCTGATCGACTGGCCACTGACCCCGATGAACCGCTCACCGGCGGCGTCCGGGTGCAGCATCGCGCGTAGGTGCAGGTCGACCACGTCCCGGACGTCGACCACCCCGAAGTACATCCGGGGTACGACCGGCGTCGCCCCCTGGAGGAACGCCTGCACCAGGTTGATGGTCGCGGACACCCGCGTCCCCAGGAGTGGCCCGAAGATGCCGGTCGGGTTGACGACGCTCAGCTCGACCCCACCGTTGTTTCGGACGTCGTCCCAGGCCGCACGTTCGGCGAGCGTCTTCGAGCGGTGGTACGCCGGGATGTCGTCGTCGACGTTCGTCCAGTCCGCCTCGTTGTAGTGGCCGTCGGGCTTGACGGTGTAACCCACCGCCGCGTACGACGAGGTCAGCACCACCCGCCGTACGCCGGCCTCGCGGGCGGCCCGCACGACGCGCAGCGCTCCGTCGCGGGCCGGCCGGACCACCTCGTCGTCGTCAGCGGGCGGGGTGAACGGGAACGGCGACGCGTGGTGCAGCACGTACCGTGCCCCGGCGACCGCCTCGGCCCAGCCCTCGTCGGCGGAGAGGGCCGCGGTGCGGACTTCGACCCGGCCGTCCGGGTTCACGCCCGACTGCCGGAGCCGGCCGAGCACCTCGTCGCCCTGGCCCGGCTCGCGGACGGTGACCCGTACCCGGTAGCCCTCGTCGAGCAGTCGGGCGACGGAATGCCCGCCGAGGTGGCCGGTCGCACCGGTCACCAGCACCAGGGCATCGTCGGTGGAGCGAAGCTGTAGGTCGTTTGGCATGGTGTGTCCCATCGTTGCTCAGAATTCCTCAAGAGCGCGCTTGACGTGTGTGAGCGCGCGGGTCTCCGCAGCGGTGTCGTTTCGGTGTCGGGCATCCCACATGTCCGCCTTGGCGCGCAGGTACGCCTGGCGTACCCGTAGGCGCTCAATCTCCGTGGACAGCCGGTCGGCGTGCCGGGCGAAGAGGTCGCGCTGTTCGGCGGCGGCCGCCTGGTCGCCCTCGTCGAGCAGCGTCAGGTACCGGCGCATGTCCGCGACGCTCATCCCGGCGGACCGTAGGCAGGCCAGGGCGTCGACCCGCTCGGCGAGCGGATTGTCGTATCGGCGGTGGCCGCTGCTGTCGTCGCGGGGGACCGCGCCGAGCAGGCCGGCCTTCTCGTAGTAGCGCAGCGTCGGCTCGCTGAAGCCCGACCGCTGGGCCATCTCCTGGATGGTCAGAGGCCCTTCGGCCTGCTTACGGCCTTCCTCCGTCGCTGCCATGGGTGAAGCGTCCCCAACTTCAAGCGCTTCAAGTCAAGGGATGTGGCGCGGAGCACCACTCAGCGGTTCGCCCGTTCGATACCTCGTCGGACGAGGCCGCTGATGCCGGGCACTGTGATCGCCCGGATGTTCAGGTCGCCCATCCAGACGTGGAATCGGCTGGGTGGCGCGTACTGGGCCATTCCCCGGCGGGCGAGTGCCTGTCGTTTGCCGACCTCCGGACGTAGTCCGGCCTCCCATTCGGCGAGTGCTGCCGGGAGGTCGTCGGCGTGCCGTCGCAGGGCGGCGCCGAGGTGGTCGGCGCCGGCCAGGGCGAGGGCCGCGCCGTGTCCGGCGAAGAGCGTCACGCACCACGCAGCATCTCCGAGCAGGACGACGCGGCCGGTGCTCCAGCGCGGCATGACCACCTGGCTGACGGCGTCGAAGTAGGCGCGGGCCGGGTCCTTCGCAAGATGGTCGATCGCGGCGGGTACGCCACCCGACAGATCTCCGAGCGCGGCCCGCAGCGCGTCGACCGGCCCGCGTCTCAGGTCGGCGGCGGGCTGCGCGCTGCGATAGGTGAAGAAGGCCGACGACCGCTTCGGGCCAAGGTTGACCATCGCCGCGGTGCGCCCCGGGCCGATGTACGTGGTGGCGGAAGACTCGGGCACGCCGGGCGTGCCGTCGCTCAACTCCACGCGTACGTGATCGGTGTCCTGGTCGACGGACGTGACGGTGGTGGCGAAGCCAGGCCGTCCTGGCGACGCCGTTGGGCACGGTGACGGCGTTGACCCGGCTGACCGCCTTCCGGCCGGAGTTGACGGCGAACGTCGAGGCGGTCCTGGGCGACGGGGTGTCGGGGCTGCGGGGGGGGGGGGGTGTCCCTATGGGTTTCGTCAAGCGGGGATGGGTGCCTGATCTGTGGGCCGTGGTTGGTAGGG
>NZ_JBEZGK010000042.1:0-32796 GCF_040649935.1 Micromonospora sp. NPDC048842
ATCGCCACCCGCGGCTACGCCACCAGCTGACCCCCACCACATGCCGAAGGGCCGGACCCCACCACGGGGCCCGGCCCTTCGCCATGCCTAGGTCAGTGCTCGTTGCCCGCCCGCATCGAATCGACACCGGGCGCATCCGCAGCCGGCTGACCGCCGGAAGGCACCTCGGCCGCCGTCAGGTCAGCGGCGCCGTCGGAGGCCGTGACGCGGTGCGCGCGGCGGCGCAGCCACCAGGTGCTGCCGAGCCCGGCGAGCACCGCGAGGACCAACCCGGCCCAGGAGATGTCCTTCAGCCAGTGTTCGGCCGCGCGGCCAACGGAGTAGAGCAGGTACGTCGTGCCGAAGGCCCAGACCAACCCGCCGGCCGCGTTGGCAACCAGGAAGCGGCGGTACGGCACGTGCAGCGCCCCGGCGAGCGGGCCGGCCAGGATCCGCAGCAGTGCCACGAACCGACCGAAGAAGACCGCCCAGACGCCGTGCCGCGCGAAGCTCTGTTCGGCACGGGCGAGCTGCGCCGGGCCGAGGTGCTTGGGGAAGCGCCTGCCCAGGCGGGCGAGCAGCGGACGACCGCCGCGTCGGCCGACGGCGTACCCGACGGAGTCGCCGACGATGGCGCCGAACGCCGCCGCGCTGGCCACCCACTCCGGCTCGACCACTCCGGTGGCGGCGAGCAGGGCGGAGCTGACCAGGACGATCTCGCCGGGCAGCGGGACGCCCATGCTCTCCACGCCGATCACGCCGGCGACGAGCAGGTAGACCACGCCCGGAGGCAGCGCCGAGAGCCAGTGCTGAACGTCGATCACTCGGCACCCCTTCCAAATCGGCCCCGACCCTACCCCGCCGTCCCGATGGTGCGGCATGGTCGTGGGTGACCCGACCCGTGACGCCAGGTTGCGCAGATAGCAAGACGGACGTACGGTTTTGTTGGAAGCGGAATCGGGCGGTAAGTGTCACCTAACCTCGGCGGCACCCGGACCGGTGCGACAGACTGCTCAGGACTACTCACGGTCGCTGGTGTGAAGGAGTACGACGTGGCGAGCCTCGACACCTTCGGTGCGAAGACCCAGCTACGCGTCGGAGACGCGAGCTACGAGATTTTCAAGATCGACAAGGTGGACGGCCAGGCTCGACTGCCGTACAGCCTGAAGATCCTGCTGGAGAACCTGCTGCGGACCGAGGACGGCGCGAACATCACCGCCGACCACATCCGCCAGCTCGGCGAGTGGGACTCCTCCGCCGCCCCGAGCGTGGAGATCCAGTTCACCCCGGCGCGGGTCCTGATGCAGGACTTCACCGGCGTGCCCTGCGTGGTCGACCTGGCCACCATGCGCGAGGCAGTGCGTGACCTGGGCGGCGACGCCAGCAAGGTCAACCCCCTCGCCCCGGCCGAGCTGGTCATCGACCACTCGGTCATCGCCGACCTGTTCGGCCGCGAGGACGCGTTCGCCCGCAACGTCGAGCTGGAGTACGAGCGCAACAAGGAGCGCTACCAGTTCCTGCGCTGGGGTCAGACCGCGTTCAACGAGTTCAAGGTCGTCCCGCCGGGCACCGGCATCGTGCACCAGGTCAACATCGAGTACCTGGCCCGCACCATCATGGAGCGGGGCGGCCAGGCGTACCCGGACACGGTGGTCGGCACCGACTCGCACACCACGATGGTCAACGGCCTGGGCGTGCTGGGCTGGGGCGTCGGCGGCATCGAGGCCGAGGCCGCGATGCTCGGCCAGCCGGTCAGCATGCTGATCCCCCGGGTGGTGGGCTTCAAGCTCTCCGGTGAGATGCCGGCCGGCACCACCGCCACCGACCTGGTGCTGACCATCACCGAGATGCTGCGCAAGCACGGTGTGGTCGGCAAGTTCGTCGAGTTCTACGGCCCCGGCGTGGGTGCCGTGCCGCTGGCCAACCGGGCCACCATCGGCAACATGTCCCCGGAGTACGGCTCCACCGTGGCGATCTTCCCGATCGACGCGGAGACGATCCGCTACCTGGAGCTGACCGGCCGCGACGTCGCGCAGGTCGCGCTCGTCGAGGCGTACGCCAAGGAGCAGGGCCTCTGGCACGACCCGGACGCCGAGCCGGACTACTCCGAGCGCCTGGAGCTGGACCTCGGCACCATCGAGCCGTCGCTCGCCGGCCCGAAGCGCCCGCAGGACCGGGTGCCGCTGGGCGCCGCGAAGACGCTGTTCCGCTCCGCGTTGACCGACTACGTGGCCGACGACTCCGTCGGTGAGCGTGACCTCAAGCCGGGTGTCCCCCGCGAGGAGCTGCCGCGCGGCGCCAACGGCCCGGCCGACGAGGCCAGCGCCGAGTCCTTCCCGGCCAGCGACCCGCCGGCCAACGAGTTCAGCGACCCGGCCGACGAGCCGCGCGACCTGGAGACCGCTGCGGTCGGCGCGGGTGGCCGCGCCAGCAACCCGGTTCGGGTCACCGGCGCCGACGGCGTCGAGTACGAGCTGGACCACGGCGCCGTGGTGATCGCCGCGATCACCTCCTGCACCAACACGTCCAACCCGCAGGTGATGATCGGTGCCGCTCTGCTGGCCCGCAACGCCGTGGAGAAGGGTCTGACCCGCAAGCCGTGGGTCAAGACCACCCTGGCCCCCGGGTCGAAGGTCGTCATGGACTACTACGAGCGGGCCGGTCTCACTCCGTACCTGGACAAGCTCGGCTTCAACCTGGTCGGCTACGGCTGCACCACCTGCATTGGCAACTCGGGCCCGCTGCCCGAGGAGGTGTCCGCCGCTGTCAACGAGCACGACCTGTCGGTGGTCTCGGTGCTCTCCGGCAACCGGAACTTCGAGGGCCGGATCAACCCGGACGTCAAGATGAACTACCTGGCGTCACCGCCGCTCGTGGTCGCCTACGCCCTGGCCGGCACCATGGACATCGACCTGGCCAACGAGCCGATCGGTGAGGACTCCGAGGGCAACCCGGTCTACCTGCGCGAGATCTGGCCGAACAGCGCCGAGATCCAGGACGTCATCGCCCAGGCGATCGGCGCCACCGGTTTCAGCGCCGCGTACGCCGATGTCTTCGCCGGCGACGAGCGGTGGCAGTCGCTGCCGACCCCGACCGGCGACACCTTCGCCTGGGAGAGCGACTCCACCTACGTGCGTAAGCCCCCGTACTTCGAGGGCATGCAGCAGGAGCCGAGCCCGGTCGTCGACATCTCCGCCGCCCGGGTGCTGGCCAAGCTTGGTGACTCGGTGACCACCGACCACATCTCGCCGGCCGGCGCGATCAAGGCGGACTCCCCGGCCGGCTCGTACCTGGCCGAGCACGGCGTGCCGCGCCACGAGTTCAACTCGTACGGTTCCCGCCGGGGCAACCACGAGGTGATGATCCGGGGCACCTTCGCCAACATCCGGCTGCGCAACCAGCTGGTGCCCGGGGTGGAGGGCGGCTTCACCGTCAACCACCTCACCGGCGAGCAGACCTCGATCTACGACGCCTCGGTGGCCTACCAGGAGGCCGGCATCCCGCTGGTCGTGCTGGCCGGCAAGGAGTACGGCTCAGGCTCGTCGCGGGACTGGGCGGCCAAGGGCACGATGCTGCTGGGCGTCCGGGCGGTCATCGCCGAGTCGTACGAGCGGATCCACCGCTCGAACCTGATCGGGATGGGCGTGCTGCCGCTCCAGTTCCCGGTGGACGTCACCGCCGAGTCGCTTGGCCTGACCGGCACCGAGACGTTCACCATCACCGGGGTGACCGCCCTGAACGACGGTGAGACCCCCCGCACCGTGCTGGTCACCACCGACACCGGCGTGGAGTTCGACGCCGTGGTGCGGATCGACACCCCCGGTGAGGCGGACTACTACCGGCACGGCGGCATCCTGCAGTACGTGCTGCGCCGCATGATCGCCAACTGATCGCGTACGGCTGATCGAGGGCCGCTCCCGCTTCGGCGGGGGCGGCCTTCGCCGTCCACGCCGAGGAGGGCTTGCGGTCAGAGCGCCCGGAGTCGCTCGTCTATCGCCGCATCCACCTGCCGAACGTCGTAGCCACGTAACCGCCGTCGCAGGGTCGCCGCCCGCAGCGCGTCTCGCGCGGCAGCCCGTGCCACAGCGCTGTCGGTAGCCAGAGCCCCATCGACCTCGGCGAAGAGACTCTCGACCTGACGCATGTCATAACCGCGCAGCGCAACCACGAATGGCAATTCCATGCGGCCACCATATCGATCACCGGTCGGGCCGACGGGATTGGCGACGGGGGTGCGACGTCACCAAGCTCCTTCCCGCCCTCGGCGGGAAGGAGCCTGTGTCGTTCCCGGGTCGTTCCTCGTTCCGAGCCCCGCCACGGGCTAACCTCTTAGCTAAGGAGGTGGCTCGGTGGCCAGTGAAGCTGCGGCGCAGTTCAACATTCACGATGCGAAGACGAACCTGTCACGCATCATCGAACGGGTCGAGCATGGCGAGGAGATCGTGATCAGCCGCGCTGGCAACCCGGTCGCCAAGGTCATTCCTCTTCGTCGTACGACACGCACCGGTCGCGGGTCTCTGCGCGGTTCGCTGGATCTCACCGGTGACTGGGATTCCGACGAGGTCAACGATGAGGTTGCTCGTGGCTTCGGGCTGTCCGGATGAGGCTCTTGCTCGACACGCACGTGGTGCTCTGGTGGCTAACCGACGACCCGCTCCTCGCTGCGGACATCAAGGACCGCATCGACACCGAACCCGATGTGTACCTGAGCCCGGTCACGCTGTGGGAGGTCGCGATCAAACAGTCGCTCGGCAAGTTGGCCGGTCCGGCCGACCTGGCCGAACGGCTCCGTGACGCCGAACTGCGGGAACTCCCCATCCGCCACGATCACGCCATCGCGGCTGGTCGGCTGCCGGCGATCCACCGGGATCCCTTCGACCGGATGCTGGTCGCGCAGGCCCTACACGAAGGGCTGACCCTGGTGACCCGGGACGACCGCATCCAGAAGTACGACGTGCCGATCCTGGTGGCGTGACTCTCGCTCGCTCGCTGACGGGGTCCTCGACCCGGTCGATCAGGGCCCGGCACCCGTCGGGGTGACCGCTCAGCGCAGCCGCGCGGGCCTCCTGGTCGGTGAGCGGCAGAAACCAGGGGAAACGACGGACGATGGCGACCGGATCGGGGCCCGCCCGGCTGGCCGCGCAGGTCGCGGATCGCCCGGCGGATGATCCGGAAAAACTCCGGCGGCCTGGACCCGGTTCCTGGTGTTGGCCAAGCGCGGCTGACACTCTCCGCGGTCGACCATGCGGCCCTACGGTGCAAGTCAGCACCCCATGATCGGCGAGGCGGTGCCGTCCAGATGACCGACGTACCGCTCCTGGTGGTGTGCGGCCGCTCCCCGCTACCGGTCGAGTTCGTCGGCCCGGTCGAGCAGCGCACGGCGCTCGGCTGTCGAGCCCACCGCTGCCGCCGCCTCCCGGAACAGTCCGGCCGCGCGTCTCCGCTCGCCCTGCCGGGCCACCAGATCGGCCTGCACCGCCACGGCGAGCGGATAGCCGTCCAGCCCGCCGCCGGCGCGCGCCGCGTCGAGCACTACCAACCCGGCGGCCGGCCCGTACGCGTAGCCGTGCGCGACAGCACGGTTGAGCGCGATCACCGGTGAGGGGCGCAGGTCGGCGAGCGCGTCGTAGGCCCGCGCGATCGTCGGCCAGTCGGTCTCGTCGGCCGAGGCGGCGGTGGCATGGCAGGCGGCGATCCGGGCCTGCCACGCGTACTGCCCGTCGTGGCGTACCCGATCGAGGGCGGCCCGGCCCTCGGCGATGGCGGCGCGGTCCCACCGGTAGCGGTCCTGCCGCTCAAGGGTGAGCAGGTTGCCGTCGGCGTCGCGGCGGGCGTCCCGACGGGAGTGTTGGAACAGCACCAACGCGAGCAACGCGGCGACCTCGGACTGGTCGGGCATCAGCCGGTCGAGCAGCCGGGCCAGCCGGACGGCCTCGTCTGCGAAGGCCGGCTCGCCGTCGGCGACGTAGCCCCTGGTGAACAGCAGGTACAGCACGGCGAGGACGCCGGGCAGTCGCTCGGTCAGCGCCGGCCCGTTCGGCACCCGGTACGGGATGCCGGCCTGGGCGATGCGGGTGCGCGCCCGGGTCAACCGGCGCGTCATCGTCGATTCGCTGACCAGCAGCAGGCGCGCGATGTCAGCGGTCGGCACGCCGCAGACGGTTCGCAGTGTCAACGCCACCCGGGCCTCGATGGCGAGCGCCGGGTGGCAGCAGGTGAAGATGAGGCGCAGCCGGTCGTCCACCACGTCCTGCCCCATTTCGGGCTCGGGCTGCGCCTCGTCTGGCGTGAGCAACGCCAGGTCGTGCAGCTTGCGCCGCTCCACCGTGGCCCGGCGCAGCACGTCGATCGCCCGGTTGCGCGCCACAGTCATGAGCCAACCGCCAGGGTTGGCTGGCACACCGTCGGTGGGCCAACGCTCCAGTGCGACTGTCAACGACTCCTGGGCGCAGTCCTCGGCCAAGGCCCAGTCCCCGGTCACCCGGATCAGGGTCGCGACGATCCGGGGGTACGCCTCGACGCCGGCTGCCGCGACGGCCTCCGCCGCCGCCGCGCCGGCCGGTGCCGGGGTGCGCACCGGCCGGCGCGGCGAGTTGGACAACCTCGTCAGTCGGACAGGTCCGCGAACGGACGCAGTTCCAGTCGCCCTTCGCGGGCCATCGGATGGGTGCGGGCCACCTCGATCGCCTCGTCCAGGTCGGCGCACTCGAGCAGGTCGAAGCCCACGATCACCTCGGCGGTCTCCGCGAACGGCCCCTCGGAGACGAGCAGTTCACCGTCGCGAACACGGACGGTGGTGGCCGCGCTGGTCGACGCGAACACGTTGCCGGTCAGGCGGCGGCCACGAGAGTCGTTCTCCGCCACCCACTTGTGGATGTCGGGAAGCTCGGTGGGGTCGGTGTCCGGCTCGGTGTCGCTGCAAACGAACATCATGTACTTCATCTGGTCGCTCCCTGGTTTCTCGGGGTGTCGCCAGCATGACGATCGGCGGGCGGCCTTCCGGACACCCTCCCCAGAAAAACTTTGGTCAGTCCCCGCTGGCGGCGCGGCGACGGGCCTCGCGGGTCTTCATGGCGTGCTCCATCAGCGTGACGAGCACCTCCTTGCTGGACTCACGCTGCCGAGCGTCGCAGAGCAGCACCGGCACACCCGGGTCCAGGTTCAGCGCGGCCTGCACCTCGTCGAGCCGGTACTTCCGGGCGTCCTGGAAGCAGTTCACCGCCACGACGAAGGGCGTGCCCCGACCCTCGAAGTAGTCGATCGAGGGGAAGCAGTCGGCGAGCCGGCGGGTGTCGGCCAGCACCACAGCGCCGATCGCCCCCAACGCCAGCTCGTCCCAGACGAACCAGAACCGGTCCTGCCCCGGCGTGCCGAACAGGTACAGCACCAGGTCGTCGCTGATGGTGATCCGGCCGAAGTCCATGGCCACTGTGGTGGTGGTCTTGCCCTCCACCCCGGACAGGTCGTCGATGCCGACCCCCGACTCCGTCAGCACCTCCTCGGTGCGCAACGGCCGGGTTTCGCTGACCGCGCCAACCATTGTCGTCTTGCCCACGCCGAAGCCGCCCGCGACCAGGATCTTGATCGCGGTGGGCAGTGGCGTCGCTCCCGCCGGCCGGTCAGAGTGCCCGTAGTCCATTGATTACCGCCTCGAAGATGCTGTTGTCGGGAAGACCGGCCGTGGTCTGCGGCTCGCGGACCTGCACCAGGCTGCGGGCCGCCAGATCACCGAGGAGCACCCGGATGGTGCCCACCGGCAGGTCGAGATGGGCGGCGATCTCGGCGACGGACTGTATGCGTTGGCACAGCCCGACGATCGCCAAATGCTCGGGACCGAGACCGACCTCGGGCGTGACCTCGGCTCGGGTCGCCGTGACCAGGGAGATCAGGTCGAATGTGCCGGTGACCGGGCGGGCCCGACCACGCGTCACCGCGTACGGACGCACCACCGGACCGGCGTGGTCATCCACCCACTGATGGTCTGCGGACTCCCCCTGGACCGTCATCGCCGCTACCTCTCGCCGACCTGCTGATCGGTGCCGCGCGACGGCGATGCGACGTACTTGCCGACGCGGGTGACCAGCATCGCCATCTCGTAGGCGATCAGGCCGACGTCGGCGTCCTCGCTGGCCAGTACCGCCAGGCAGGCGTTGCGGCCGGCCGCGGTGACGAACAGGAACGACGACTGCATCTCGATGATGGTCTGCTGCACCTGCCCACCACCGAAACGCTTGCCGGCGCCTCGGGCGAGGCTCTGGATGCCGGCCGCCATCGCTGCGAGGTGCTCGCCGTCGTCCCGGCTCAACCCCTGGGAGGAGGCCATCATGAGGCCGTCGGTGGAGAGCGCGACCGCGTGTTCGGCCTGCTTCACCCGGCCCACCAGGTCATCCAGCAACCACGTCAGGTCGGCGCTCGAAGCCGTCTTCTGGGTCACTTCGTCGTCCTCTTCTCGCCCGGCTGTGCGCCGTTGTTCGTCTGGGCTCGACCGTCACACCGCGCGGCAACCCGCGTCGTCGGTGCTCGGTCAGGTCGCTTGTGGATCCTCGTCGGTCGGCTCGGACGGCGTCGCCGCCGGGGTGCCGGAGGCGCCGCCGAGCAGCCGAGCCGCGTCGGTCCGCCCACGCCGGGTGCCGGTCTGGTAGGAGCTCATCATCCGGCGGACCTGCTCCGGTGGGCGCACCACATCCTCGTCGTCGGTTTCGGACACCGCCGGGTCGTCCCGCAACTCGGGAACGATGTTCGCCTGTCGGACCCGGACGGGCAGGCCGGAGTCGGTCCGCTCCGCATCGGCGCGGGCGGGCACCGGGCCACCGTCGCCGGCCGGGGCCGGCTCCGCGTCGGGGGTCTCCGGGCGGGTGCGGTCGACGGCGGGCAGGCCGGCTGGCACGGTCGGGGCTTCCAAGGCTGGCTGAGCCGGCCCGCGCCGGGCGCGGGTGGGCAGGTCGGGGGTGCCGGTCGCCGGGGTGGTCCGCTGTCGGGTGGGAAGAACGGTGTCCGCCTCGGCCTCCTCGTCCGTCGTCGGCGCGGTGGTGTCGGCCGGCATCGGCGCCGCCGAGGTCACCGCCACCTCCGACGGGGTGGTCGTCGGTGCGGCGAGCGCGACCGGTGCGAGGGACGCCGGACGGCCGCTGTCCGTGGCGGGCGCCGACGGCATCGCGATGGCCGAGCCGGTCCGGAACGACCCGGAGTCCTCCGGGGAGACGTCGGCCTCGGTGACCAGCTCCAGCGGGATCAGCACGACAGCCGTGGTGCCGCCGTACGCGGACTCCTTGAGCCGTACCCGCACGCCGTGCCGCTCGGTCAGCCGGCTCACCACGTAGAGCCCGAGGCGGGCGGCGTTGGCGAGATTCAGCTCGGACTGGTCGACGATCCGGTGGTTCGCAGCGGCCAGGTCCTCCTCGCTCATGCCGAGGCCCCGGTCCTCGATCTCGATGGCGAACCCGTTGGAGACCAGTTGACCGCGGACCTCGACGGTCGTGTGTGGCGGGGAGAACGACAGGCCGTTCTCGATCAGCTCGGCGAGCAGGTGGATGACGTCGCCGACCGCGCGTCCGGCGAGCGAGACCGGCCCGAGCGGCAGCACGTTGACCCGGGTGTAGTCCTCCACCTCGGCAACGGCGCCGCGCACCACGTCGACCATCGGGACGTTGCGCCGCCAGGCCCGACCGGGGGTGGAGCCGGAGAGCACGATCAGGTTTTCCGCGTTGCGCCGCATCCGGGTGGCCAGGTGGTCGACCCGGAACAGATCCTCCAGCTCCTCCGCGTCGTGCTCGCGGCGCTCCATCGCGTCGAGCAGGGTGAGCTGGCGGTGGACGAGCGCCTGCGTGCGTCGGGCCAGGCTCAGGAAGACCTCGCGGACGTTGCGACGCAGGTCGGCCTGCTCGACGGCGGTGCGCAGGGCGGTCTCCTGGACCGCGTTGAACGCCTTGCCGACCTGGCCGATCTCGTCGGTGCCGAACTCCAGCGGGGGCGCCTCGGTGGCGACGTCGACCTCCTCGCCTCGACCGAGCCGCTCGACCACGCGGGGCAGCCGCTCGTCGGCGAGCTGCCAGGCGGCCTGCCGCAGCCGCTCGAGCTGGCGCAGGAGCGTCCGGGCCGTGGTGATGGAGACGACGACCGAGGCGATGACGGCGAGCAGGCCGAGGCCGGTGGCGAGTACCAGCCGGACGACGACCATCACGGCGACGCCGGTGGCCCGGTCCACGATGCCCTCGCCGCCGGTGGTCACTGTGTCGTTCACCTCGGCCAGCGCCGGCTCGACAGTGCCCCGCCACTGCTCGGCGCCGACCGGCAGTTGGGTCGACGGCCGGCCCTCGCGGATGATGCTGTCCTGCACGGCGCGCAGTCGGGTGAACGCCTCACCCTCGACGAGCTGCTGGTAACGGCGCTGGTCGGCGTCGGCGAGGCGGACCCGGACCTCCTCGCCGAGGAACCGCTCCGCGGCGACCAGGCTGGTGTAACGGACGTACTCGGGCCCACTCATCCGGCCGTTGCCGAAGAGGCCGCTGAGCAGCGCGTCCTCCTGGGAGATCAGCTCCTTCATCCGGTTGAGCTGGATCAGGGCCCTGGCCTCGCCGGCGATCTGCTTGTCGTCCAGGCTGCCCGTCACGTCGTAGATCTGGAAGATCGACTCGATCGCGTCGGTGTACGACTCAGCGGCGGCGATCCGGTCGATCTTGCGGTCCAGCACCTCCGCGCGGGTCCGGTCCAGGGTGTTGACCTGGGCGATCGTCATACCGAGCTGGGTGTCCAGTGCGGAGCTGCCGGCGACGTCGACCTGCCAGTCGCGCACCGAGTCGGCGAAGTCGGCGGCCAGCTGCGCGGTCTTGCGGTGTTCGGCCTCGAGAGCCGTCCGCTGCGCGGCCTCGGGGTTGCTCAGGTACGCCTGGGTCAACCGCCGCTCCACCTGGAGCTCCTGCAACAGCGGCTCGCTCGGCGTGTAGACCTTGCTGTTGATCAGCTGGACACCGAGCAGGTTGAAGCCGTCGCGCAGGGTCACCCACGCCGCGAACATCCAGAGCGCGACCAGGGAGAGCAGCAGGGCAACAACCTTGGTGCGGATACTCGTACCGCGAGAACGCATTGAACCGTCCCAGGCCGGGCGTTGACTCAGCTCATCAACGAATGATCAGAGGGGGCGACGTCCCACCACAGCGGGGCATCCGGGGCTGAGGCTCTGCGTACGCTAGCAGTGTCCACACAACCCCTCAAGTTGCTGTTTTTGTTGACTGGTAACCGCAATCCACCACCGATCGGTCGACACCGGAGGCACGGATGCCGGCCAGTCGGCAGGCGGCGAGCACCGCGGCGCGAACGATGACGGTCGGACAGTACAGCTCCTTGCCGTACCACAGTGGAGGGTGCTCCCGGGTTGCGGATTCGTGCAGGTAGGCGTGTCCACGCGCCACGGCGTCGTCGACCCGTGGCACAGTCGTCGGCACCGTCAGCAGCACCTGGAGGGCGTACGCGGTCTCCTCGGCGGTGCCGTCCCACCGCCCCCACGAACCGTCCGCGCGCTGGCTGTTCAACACCCAGCCGGCCGCCCGATCCACCGCCTCGGCGGCGGCCGCGCCCCGCCCGAACTCGGCCAGTGCCAGCACGCAGCAGGCGGTGGCGTAGTACGGCGAGGCGTGCCACCGGTCCTGCCAGGCGCCGTCCGCGCGCTGGTGCCCGGTCAGCACCGCACTCAGCCGGTCGACCGCCCGGTGATAGCGCGCCCCCGCGTCCGGGTGCCGGCTCAGGCGCTGACCGAAGGCGTCCAGCACGTGGGCGTTCGTGGTGACCGAGAAGCCGTCCTCCCCCGGCCAGGTGCAGAAACCGTCAGCCGTCTCGTACGCCCACAGGCTGGCCGGGTCTGCCGGACGGCCGAGCCGGGCCAACGCGTCGAGGCACACCGCTGTGGTGTCGGCGTCGGTCGGCAGGCCGTCGCCGGTGGCGATTCCCTGGCCGGCGGTGGCGGCGGTCAGGCTCTCCAGGACGGAGGCCGGTGGTGTGATCGTGATCCCGGCCCGGTGCAGACCGCTCAGCACCCAGGCCCGCTCGAAGACGGTGATCGGTGCCGGGCAGGGCACCGGGCCGCCTCCGTCCCGGATCAACGCCCGCAGGAACGCGTGCGCGGTGGGGCCTGCGGCCGGGCCGGCCGCGGTCAGCCAGGCCGCGGTCGCGGCGGGTGAGGCGCCGACCGCGGTGAGCGTTGGGCCGGCGTCGGTGGGTACCGCGTCCAGGATCTCGTGGAAGTGGGCCAGCTTCGGTGGCAGCGCCTTTCCAGCGGCCGCCGCGGACCGCACCGCGCGCAGCCGGTCCCGGCTGAGCCCGGTGGGCAGCGGCAATGGTGGGCGGGGCAGTCGGGCGGCGGTGGCCCGCTCCAGCCCGGCGAGCCGGTCGTTGATCGTGTCGACAAGCGCCGGGACGATGAGGTCCAGCGCGGGGGTGTCCGGCAGGGTCCGGGCGTCGTTGGGGAGCAGCGTGCCGACGAGCGCACCGAGCCCGCGGGCCACCGGAGCGAGCAACTCCTCCCCGGCCCTGCCGTCGGCCAGCTCCGCGAGCAGCGCGTCGGTGGCGCTCAGTGTCGGTACCAGGGCGTACCCCTCGGGTGGGCCCCACGCCCCGTCCGGGCGCTGACCGCGCAACAGGAACGTGATCCGCTGGTGGTGCCCGGGCAGCCAGGGAGCGACGGCGACCAGCCGCCCGGTCTCGTACACCGACGCGGCGACCTGCCCCCACGGCCGCCGGCCAAGGCCGGCGATCAACTCGCGGGCGGCGTCGGCGACCGGGGCGGCGGTGGTGGCGACTGCGGCAGCGGCGGTCGCCTCGTCGGCGAGCACCCGGGTGGCGCAGTCACTCATCGCGCTCCCCCCAGAAGTCCGACAGCTGGTAGAAGCCGCCGGTGAAGGAGATCTGCCGGTTGAGGTAGTCCGCCTGGCGGGGGCACCGCTCGGCGAGGGCTGCCAGGTCCCCCCGAGACCGGGCGGTCAGCTCGGCCAGCCGGTCGTGTACCTGCGCCGGGTCGTCGACCAGCGAGAGGGCGTTCAGGTCACCCCACTCGGCGTCGCGCTTCTGCGTGGCGAGGTCGTTGACCAGCCGCAGCACCCGCTGCACGCCACGTCCGGCGTCCAGCAGGTCGGTCAACTGGGCGAGGGTCTTCTCGTCGCCGGTGGCTATCCAGTGGGTGACGTTGACGAAGGAGCTGCCAGAGTTGTCGGCGTTCTCCAGGTAGTGGTCCAGGTCTGGCAGGCGTCGCCCGGTGGTCGGGTCGGTCGGCAGGTTCTTCCAGTCCCACTCCCGAGCCCCGGCGGCGAGCATCCGGGCCAGCTCGTCGCGCCAGATCGGGCGCAGCCGGGCGAACGCCGGCACGGTGGCCAGTTCGTCGCGCAGGTCGGCCAGCAGCCGGGCCAGGTGTCCCCCTGGTGGGGGCACCGCGCCGTCGGCCACCGCCAGGCAGTCGTTCACCACCTGCCGGACGTCGTCCACGGACCGGGCGAGGTAGTCGACCTGCCAGTCGGCCGCGAAGACCCAGAGCACGGTACGGGTGGTGATCCGCAGTTCGGCGGCGGTGTGCCAGGGTGCGATGAAGGCGACCACTGTGGCCACCGAGCTGAGCAGCGCCGGGTCGAACGGTGCGGCGTCGAACAGCTCCGGGTGGGCGGCGGTGACGCCCTGAAGGTCGCGTACGCCGCGCACGGCGAGCGCGCACACCCGGCCCTGCTCGGCGACCGCGTCCTGACCGGCCCGTGCCGGTCGCGGGGTCTCGGTCACGATGCGACCGGACGCTCGACCGGGGTGAGGATGACCTCGGCCCGCTGCTTGGGTTGCAGCGAGGCGCCCATCCGAGGCGTGAGGTCGGCGGGTTCGCGCAGCCGGAAGCGGTAGCGGCTCAGCACTGTGCTGACGATGAGCTGCGCCTCCAGCAGGAACAGGTACTGCCCGAGGCACTGGTGCGGGCCCCCGCCGAACGGGAAGTAGGAGTAGCGGTAGCGCCGCCGGGGCAGCTCCGGCGCGAACCGCTCCGGGTCGAAGAGCGCCGGGTCGGTCCAGAACGTCGACATCCGCTGGGTGACGTACGGGCTGACCAGCACTGTGCCGCCGGCCTTGATCCGCACCCCGCCCAGCACGTCGTCGCCCACTGCGGTGCGCGGGATCATCCAGCCGGCCGGGTAGAGCCGCAGCATCTCGTCGAGCACCATCCGGCCGTAGCGCAGGTGGGGCAGGTGCTCGCGGCCGACCCGTTCGGCGCCGACCACCCGTTCGATCTCGTCGGTCATCCGCTCGGCCACGTCGGGCCGGGACGCCAGGACCGGCCAGAGCCAGGAGAGCAGAGCGATGGTGGTCTCGGTGGCGGTGGAGAACATCGCGACCACGTCGCCGCGGATCGCGTACTCGTCGGGTTCGCTGCCGTCGGCGCGCGGCCGGCAGAGCGTGGAGATGATGTCGTCGCCGTCTGTGGGATGGGCTCGGGCCTCCCGGATGATCGGCAGCACCACCTCGTCGATGGCGCGCACCGCGTCGCGGAAGCGCCGGTCGCCGGGGATCGGCACCGCGTACGGCACGGCGGGCATCAGCAGCCGGGGGAGCATCGCTGTGGTGAGGGTGTTCAGCGCGGCGCTGATCCGCAGGGCATCGGGGACCGAGATCCGGTCGGCGAACAGCACCCGCATCGTGGTGCGCAGGACGATCCGGGTCAGCTCGGCGCCGCCGTCGATCGGGCGTCCGGCGAGCGCCGGTTCGAGCCACTCGTCTACCGCCTCGTTGATCGCCTCGGCCATCTTGTCGACGAGCGTCTCGGCCCGCTTGGCGGTGAACAACGGTTGCAGCGCGCCTCGGCTGGACTCCCAGATCTCACCCTCAGCGACCAGGATGGCGTCACCGACGATTCGACGCACAGGTCGCCAGAGCAACCCGTCGCCGTCGCGGGTGTAGTTGGCAACGTTGTCCCGCAGGACGCGTTGCAGGTGCTCAGGATGGCTGACGAGATAGGGGCGGAACGAGCCGAGGTTGAGCCGGATGACCTCGCCGTCGGCGTCCTGCGCGAAGTTGACGAGCGCGCCCAGCGGATCGCGAACCAGTGCCGGCAGAGCGCTTCGTAACGGGATTGTCCGGGGCTCGGTGCTGACGGTGGCGGGGCGCGCCTCGGACACCTGCGACATCGAACCACGTCTCCTCGTCGTCCCGGCGACCGCGGCGGTCCACTTCGGTCGGGCGGGTTGATGAAACTTTCACCTTCTGGGCCGCCGGAAGCATCTCACCTAACGAGGGGCACCTCCAGACTTGCGGACGGCGCAATTTCCATCTAAGCGCGCGCATACCCGTCGATGTTTACATCTGACCGAAATCCTGAATGGATATTCAGGAACAACACCGCACCGGGCGCGTCGGCGGCCCAGCGCGATGGGCTAACCGGCCGCGTGCCGCCGACCTGGCTGCGGCGGCGGCACCGGACGGACGGCCTCGGGCTGGCCGGTGCGGGTCGGTGATCCAGGACGCACCGGTACCCCCGAATCCGGGCGATGCCCGGCACCCTGTGCCAGGCTCTGTGACATGGACGACAAGACCATCCTGAACCGGATCTCCGAGCTGGTCGACGAGGAACACAAGCTGCGTGCCGACGCCCAGGCCCACGAGTCGGGCACCGAGGGCGAGGCCAGCGAGCGACTGCGCGCCCTGGAGGAGTCCCTCGACCAGTGCTGGGACCTGCTGCGCCGCCGCCGGGCCGCCCGGGAGACCCACGGCGACCCGGACGCCCAGGGCGAACGCCCCAAGCCCGAGGTGGAGCGCTACCTGCAGTAGCCGACGTGGCGGGTCGGGCGGTGTGGCCGCCCGACCCGCTCCGATCAGCGCAGGCCCGCCTCGTGCAGCAGCTCTCCGGTCAACAGGCCGGGGTCCACCTCTTCGGCGGGGAGACCCCGGGCCGCGAACCAGGCGCCGACCACCCGCACATCGCGGGCCAGGAACTCCGGCCCCTGCGGGTTCGCCACCACGTCGACCACCTGCGGCAGGTCGATCACGACCAGCCGACCCTGGTGCACGAGCAGGTTGTACGGCGACAGGTCGCCATGCGCGTAGCCGGCCCGTGCCAGCACCCGTAGCGCCTCCACCAGTTGGGCCCACAGGTCACGCAGCTCGGTCGGGCCGGGTCGCAACTGGGCCAGTCGGGGTGCCGCCTCCCCCGACTCGGCGTCACCAACGAACTCCAGCATCAGCTCGGTGCCCCGCAACTGCACCGGGTACGGCACGGCGATCCGGTCGTGCCCGGCACCGATCTCCCAGAGCCGGCCCAGCGCGGCGAACTCGGCCGCCGCCCACTGTCCGGCGATCATCTGCCGGCCGAACGCCGTCCGGCCGGCCATCGCCCGGTTCTCCCGGGACCGGCGCACCCGACGGCCCTCCAGGTAGCCGGCATCGCGGTGGAACAACCGGTGCTCGGGATCGCGGTAGCGTTTCACAGCGAGCAGGCAGGACCGGTCGGTGTCCGGCACGGCCCGGCGGACCAGGTGGACGTCCGCCTCCTTGCCGGTCTTCAACACACCCAGCTCGGTGTCCTTGGCGGCCAACTCGGTGACCAGCCAGGCGGGACGCGGCTGCGGCCCGTGCACGGCGTCGTCCCAGGACGACCAGCGTTCGCCGGTGTCCGGGTCGGGCTCACTGTCCGGGTCTGCGAGCGGCTCGCTGGGCCGCCCGCGCTTCAGAAACTGCGGTTCGTCGTCGTCGAAGCGGCTCTTGCCGCGGCGGCGCTCGAGCGCCGGAAGGTCATGATCGCGCACTGTGGTGAGGTTCCCTTGGTCGAGGCTGAGATAGGCAGCTGGAAGCGACCTGCAAAGACGGCCATGACCGACCCCCTCTCCTCGACCGGGCACACGCCCGGGATGCACCATGCGCGGACAATGCTCGTACCACCACGTCCGCCGGTCAACCGAATTAGCGGGCCGCCACCCGAACGGCCGCTCCGACGCACGATCGGCGGCGCGGAAACCCTCAGCGGGCCAGGACGGTGGCGACCGCGGCGATCAATCCGTCCACCGTGCGGCTCGGCGCGAACCGGACGTCCGACCAGGTGCGCCCCCGGTGCAGCCAGACGCTGGGCAGCCCGACGGCGGCGGCGCCGCCGATGTCCGCCTCCGGGCTGTCACCGATCACCCACGCCCCCCGCAGCGGCATCCGGACCCGCTGGGCGGCGAGCGCGAAGATTCTCGGGTTGGGTTTGCTGACGCCGGCCTCCTCGGAGATCACCCAGTCCGCTACGTACTGGTCCAGCCCGGTCTGGCGAATCTTGGCGTCCTCGACGCGTACGGTGCCGTTGCAGACCACCACCGGCACCCAGCCGGCGTCGTCGGCGATCCGCAGCGCGCAGGCGGTCAGCGGGTCGAGCCGGGTCTGCGCCACCACCCCGTCGTGCAGCTCCTCGACCAGGTCGATCGAGGGAATGCGCAGCTCGTAACGGTCCCGGATGGCGTCGGCGAGGTCCCAGCGGTCGGTCAGACCGTCGGCGTCGATCGAGATCAGCCAGTCGATGTCGGTGTGGGGCGCGCCGATGCCGTCCAGGAAGCGCTCACCCCAGCGGCGGAACGGCCCGGCCCGATCCAGCAGGGTGTTGTCCAGGTCCAGCAGGAGCAGTGGCACTCGGGCACCCTACGGGACCGACGTGTCCGCCAACAGATGCGGCGGGTATCGACCTGACGAAGGGCTCAGCCAGGCATCGACAGCCGCGGGCCGCCCTGGTCCGACAGCCGATCGACGAGCATCGAGTGGGCCGCCCGGGTGGCGGCGAGCACGACGGGATCCAGCGTCGCCACGAGCACCGCCGTGCCGTCGTCCGCCCCGCGGGCCAGCACCCGCCCCTCGGGGTCGTAGATGGCCGCACCCCCGTTGAACCGCCACGGGTCGACACCGCCGACCGCGTTGGCGAAGACCACGAACATCGTGTTGTCCAGGGCACGTGCGGCGTAGTAGAGGTCCCGGCGGTGCTCGGAGCCGGCCAGGTATCCGCTGGGGCACAGGTAGGCGTGTGCGCCGTCGAGGGCGGCGGCCCGGCCGTGCTCGGGGAAACAGCCGTCGTAGCAGATGCCCAGCCCGAGCCGCCAGTCGTCGACGAGCAGCGTGGCACCCCTGTCGCCGGGGGTGAACAGCTCCCGTTCGTCGCCCCACAACTGTTGCTTGTCGTACCCGACGCGCACCTCGCCGCTCCGGTCGACCACCAGCGCCGCGATGGTCCGCCGACCGTCCGAGTGCCGGGCGGCAGCGCCGACCAGCGCGGTCACACCGGCCTCTCGCGCCGCGACGCGCAGCGGGTCGAGCCGGGGATCCGCGACCATCCCGGCCGGATCGACCGCGACGTCGGTGCCGGCCGGGTCGGCGGCGAGGACCGGCGGGTGGTACGCGCAGAGGAACAGCTCCGGCAGGACGGCCACCCGGGCACCCCGCTCGCCGGCTCGACGGACCAGGTCGGCGGCGATGACCGCGTTGCCGGCGACGTCGCCCGGCGTGGGGGTGGCCTGGACGGTGGCCACTGTCAGCGGGGAGCTGGGCACTGCGCGGGGCTGGGTCACCGGGCGATGGTAATCGGCGACATCCCAAGCCGTACGTACGGTTTGCGTGCCCCGGTGTGACCTGCAACGATCGACGTGTGCCCAGAGTAAGCCAGGACCAGCTCGACGCTCGCCGGCAGGAGATCCTCGCCGCGGCCCGGGCGTGTTTCGCCCGGCTCGGCTACGAGGGGGCGACAGTACGCCGCCTCGAGGAGGCCACCGGACTCTCCCGTGGCGCGATCTTCCACCACTTCCGCGACAAGGACTCGCTCTTCCTCGCCGTCGCCGAGGACGATGCCGCGGCGATGGTCGAGACGGTGGCCCGCAACGGTCTGGTGCAGGTGATGCGCGATCTGCTCGCCCGCGCCGTCTCGCCGGACACCACCGGCTGGCTGGGCAGCCAACTGGAGGTCTCCCGGCGGCTGCGCACCGACCCCGCGTTCGCCAGGCGGTGGGCGGAGCGGTCCGCCGCGATCGCGGAGGCGACCCGGGACCGGCTGGCCCGCCAGCGCGACGCCGGGGTGCTGCGCGAGGACGTACCGATCGACGTGCTGGCCCAGTTCCTGGAGCTGGCCTACGACGGCCTGGTGCTGCACCTGGCCATGGGCCGGCCTGCCGGTGACCTGGGCCCGGTGCTCGACCTCGTCGAGGAGGCGGTCCGCCGCCACTGACCACACGCACACCGGTCGGAAGCCCGTGGCGAGGCTGCTCCACAATGGGGCCGCCGATCCCTCCGGTGACAGGAGCAGTCGATGAACGTCCACGCCGCGTCCGGCGACACCTGGGGCATCTCCGGCCCGACCTTCCTCCGGTACTACCTCGCGGCGGCCATCCTGGTGGTGGCGATCGCGGCGTACTACCGGATCCGCCTGCTGACCGCCCCGGCGCACCCCACAGTCGATCCACTCGGAGCGCAGCAGGTCGCGTACCTCAACGGTGGCCCTCAGCTCGCTGTGCACGCGGCGCTGGGTGGGCTGCGCGGCAGCGGCGCGGTAGGCGTACGACCGGACCGTCGGCTGACCACCGTCGGTGCCGCGCCGACCGGCCTCACCCCACTGGATCAGGCCATCCACTGGGCCGCCCACCAGCACTCCCGGGTCCGGGACCTGCCGCAGGACGAGCGCGTACGCACCGCGTTGGACCAGATCCGCAACGGCCTGGAGCAGCGCGGGCTGCTGACGAACGACGCGCAGCGTGCCCGCGCCCGCCTCTGGAGCCAGTTCCTGTGGGCCCTGCTGGGCCTCGGCGTGCTCCGGCTGTTCTCCGGCCTGTTCAGCGGTCGCCCGGTGGGTTACCTGCTGCTCACCCTTGCGGCCCTCCTGTGCGCGGCCCTGCTGCTGCGCCGGGCACCCGTCCGCACCCGGGCCGGTCGCGCCGCCCTTCGTTCCGTCCGCGGCGAGCACACCCACCTCGCGCCGGCCTCAGCGCCCGCCTACGCCACCTACGGAGCGGCCGGCGCGGCGATGGGCGTCGCCCTGTACGGCACCGCCTCGCTCTGGGCGCTCGACCCGGGCTTCGCCGAGCAGGCCGAGATTCAGCGCCAGGCCCTCTCCGGCAACGGCGGCTGGACGGGCGGGTCCGACGGATCGTCCGGTGGCGGAGGCGACAGCTCCGGTGGGGACGGCGGCAGCTCCTGCGGCGGTGGAGGCGGCGGGTGCGGGGGCGGCGGCGGGTGCGGCGGATGACCGGCCCGTCCGGGGTCGGCATCGGCTGGCGTCCGGAGATCGCCGGCTTCGTGGCCGAGCTGCCCGGCCTGCGCTTCGTCGAGGTGGTGGCCGAGGGGGTGCCCGCCTCCGGGCCGCTCCCGCCCGGTCTGACCCAGCTACGGGACCGCGCGGTGACAGTCGTACCGCACGGGGTGCGGCTCTCCCTCGGCGGCGCCGAGCCGGTCGACAGGGCCCGGGTCGCCCACCTGGCCGCTGTGGCACAGCGTCTGGACGCCCCGTTGGTCAGCGAGCACATCGCGTTCGTCCGGGCCGGCGGCCTGGAGGCCGGCCACCTGCTGCCCCTGCCGCGCAGCCGGGAAGCCGTCGACGCGGTCTGCGCCAACGTGAGGCGGGCACAGGCCGAGCTTCCGGTGCCGATCGCGCTGGAGCCGATCGCCGCGCTTGTCGACTGGCCCGACGACGAGTTGACCGAGGCGGACTTCCTCACCGAGATCCTCGACCGGACCGGGGCACTGCTGCTGCTGGACGTGGCCAACGTGCACGCCAACGCCCGCAACCGGGGTGCCGACCCGCTGGCGTTGCTGGACCGCCTGCCGCTGGAGCGGGTCGCGTACGTCCACGTGGCCGGCGGCTCGGAACGCGGCGGTTTCTACCACGACACCCACACCGACCCGGTGCCGGCGGCGGTGCTGGAGCTGGTCGGCGAGCTCTGCGCCCGGCGGCGACCGCCGGCGCTGCTGCTGGAGCGCGACGGTCACTACCCGCCGGCCGCGGACCTCCGCGCCGAACTGGACGCCCTGGCCGCCGCCGCGGGCTTTCCGGCCGTGACATGACGGGCGAACCCTCCGCGCAGACGCCCCGCGCCGGGCTCGCCGAGCGGCAGGCCGAACTGGTCGCGGCGCTGGTCGCCGGAGGGCCACCCCCGCCGGGGTTCGCGCCGGGGCCGCTGGCCGCCACCCGTGCGGCAGTGCTGCGTAAACGCGCCGGTGAGGTGGCCCGGCACTGGCCACTGCTCGCCGCCGGCCTCGGTGCCGGGTGGCCGACCACCTTCGCCGACTGGGCCGCCCGGCGACCGCCCGCCGGATCGCTGCGCGACGGTTGGGACCTGGCTCGGGCACTGCACGAGCAGCACGCGCTCCCCCCGGCGGCCACCGAGGAGCTGGCCGTCCGGGAGGCACGCCTGCGCTACGACGGGCTTCAGGCGCCGCGTCCGCGCCGGGTGCCGGCGGTGGGCCGCGCCGGCGGCGCCGTCGCGGTGCAGATCGCCGGCCGGGTACGCCTGCTGCGCCCCGCCCCACGGGTATCGGACCCTGCTGGCGACGCCGTACCGGATGCGGCAGGATCGGAGTTATGGATCTCGGACTGACCGACCGCGTGTACGTCCTCACCGGCGCCTCCCGCGGTCTGGGTTACGCGACAGCGCAGAGCCTGGTCGCCGACGGTGCGCGGGTGGTGCTCTCGGCCCGCGACCCGGACGCGGTGGCCGCCGCGGCGCAGCAGCTGGGTGGCCCGGAGCACGCCGTCGGGCTGACCGCGGACCTGACCGACCCGGAGACCCCGGGGCAGCTCGTCGCCGCCGCGCAGGAGCATTTCGGCCGGCTCGACGGCGCGCTGATCTCGGTCGGTGGGCCACCGCCGGGCAATGCCGCAGCGGTCACCGACGAGCAGTGGCGGCTCTCCTTCGAGACCGTCTTCCTGGGCACCATCCGCGCGGTCCGCACGATCGCCAACGCCCTGCCCGAGGGCGGCGCGATCGGGTTGGTGCTCTCCACCTCGGCTCGCGGCCCGGTGCCCGGCCTGGGCATCTCCAATGGTCTGCGGCCCGGCCTGGTCGGCGCGGCCAAGGACATCGCGGACGACTACGGCCCGCGGGGGGTCCGAGTGGTCGGCCTGTTGCCTGGCCGGATCATGACCGACCGCAACCGGGAGTTGTTCGGAGCGACCGGCGACCCGGAGCGGGCCCGCGCCGAGGCGGAGGCCGGCATCCCGCTGCGCCGCGTCGGCGACCCCGCCGAGTTCGGCCGGGTGGCCGCGTTCGTGCTCTCCCCCGCCGCGAGCTACCTCACCGGGATCACCCTGCCGGTCGACGGCGGCGCGCTGCGCGGGCTGTGACCCCCGACGGGGCCCGAGCTGCCCGCGCCGTGACGCCGCCCGAGGAGACCCGGTCCGACCACCCGGCCGTTGATCGACTCGGCTTCAAGGAAATCGGGCGGTCAAAGCGACCAGGACCCCCCGACTTCCAGGAACCCGAGTGGATCACCCGGACCGACCTGACGGCCGGGACGGCCCGGCCGACCCGGGCGGAGCTGGCGGCGGCTGCGGACCGGACCATTCCCGACGTGCTCGCGCCGGGGCTGGAGGTGCTCTTCGTCGGCATCAACCCGGGCCTGTGGTCGGCGGCTACGGGCTGGCACTTCGCTCGACCCGGCAACCGGTTCTGGCCGGCGCTGCACCGGGGTGGGTTCACCCCTCGACTGCTGCACCCCAGCGAACAGGACGAACTACCCGCGCTCGGGCTCGGCATCACCAACATGGCCGCCCGGGCCAGCGCCCGCGCGGCCGAGCTGAGCACCGAGGAACTCCTCGACGGCGCGGCGATCCTGACCGACAAGGTGGCCCGGTACCGGCCGCGCTGGGTGGCCGTGGTGGGAGTGACCGCGTACCGGATCGGTTTTCAGCGGCCGAAGGCCACCTTCGGGCCGCAGCCCCAGTCGCTGGCCGGCGCCCGGCTGTGGGTGCTGCCCAACCCCAGCGGCCTGAACGCGCACTTCACACCGATCACCCTGGGCCTGGCCTTCGCCGAGTTGCGGGCGGCGACCGAGCTACCAGACCGTCGCCCGCCGGGCTAGCCAACCGTTGATCGACTCGGTGTCAAGGAAGTCGTGCGGTCAACGCCGCCAGGACACCCCGACTTCCAGGAACCCGAGGTGCACGCGCGGGGCTCGCCGGAGTGAGGGCGACGAACGCCAGCGGTGACGGGTTGTCGTCAGTTGGCGGCGGCGGGCGGCAGCACCTCGTCGGCGCGGTAGGTGCCCAGCGGCATCACCACCGGCTCGGGACCTGTCGCGTCGACGAACGGGGTGGGCGAGTCGGCGACCGCGAACTGGGTGCGGTACAGCTCGGCGTAGAGCCCACCGACAGCTACCAACTCCTCGTGCCGCCCGCGCTCGACGATCCGCCCACCGTCCAGGACAAGGATCTGGTCGGCGTCGCGCACTGTGGAGAGCCGGTGCGCGATCACGAGCGCGGTTCGCCCGGCCAGCGCCACCGACAGCGCACGCTGCACCGCCGCCTCGCTCTCCGAATCCAGGTGTGCTGTCGCCTCGTCGAGGATGACGATCGACGGGGCCTTGAGCAGCAGTCGCGCGATAGCGATGCGCTGCTTCTCGCCGCCGGAGAACCGGTAGCCGCGCTCGCCCACAGTGGTGTCCAGACCGTCGGGCAGGGCCCGAACCAGATCGGCCACCTGCGCCCCGGCCAGGGCGGCCCAGATCTCGTCGTCGGTGGCGTCCGGTCTGGCGTAGCGAAGATTCTCGGCGATCGTCTCGTGGAACAGGTGCGAATCCTGAGTGACCACACCGATCTCGTCGCGCAGGGAGGCGAGCGTCGCGTCGCGCACGTCCACCCCGCCGACGAGCACCTGCCCGTCGCTGACGTCGTAGATCCGGGAGATGAGCATCGACAGTGTCGACTTGCCTGCCCCGGACGGGCCGACCAGCGCGACCATCTGGCCCGGCTCGACGCTGAACGAGACCCCCTTGAGCACCGGTTCGTTGACGGTCCGGTCGAGCGTGGCGACCTCCTCAAGGGAGGCGAGGGAGATCTCGGCGGCACTCGGGTAGCGGAAACGCACGTCGCGGAAGTCGACCCGGCCGGCACCCACCGGCACCGGCACCGCGTCGGGCCTCTCCACGATGCCCGGCTTGAGGTCGAGCACCTCGAAGACCCGGTCGAAGGAGACCAGCGCGCTCATCACGTCCACCCGGACGTTGGAGAGCGCCGTGAGCGGCCCGTACAGGCGGGTGAGCAGCAGCGCGAGCGTCACCACGGTGCCGGCGCTGACACCGCCGGTCACCGCGAGCCAGCCGCCGAGACCGTAGGTCAGTGCCTGTGCCAGCGAGGCGACCAGCAGCATCGCCACGAAGAACGTGCGGGAATACATGGCGGACTGGATGCCGATGTCGCGGACCCGCTCGGCCCGGTCACCGAACCGGCGAGCCTCGATCTCGGGCTGGCCGAAGAGCTTCACCAGCAGCGCGCCGGCCACCCCGAACCGCTCGGTCATCGTCGCGTTCATCTTGGCGTCGAGGTTGTACGCCTCGCGGGTGATGTCCGCCAGCCGTCGACCGACCCGGCGGGCCGGAATGATGAAGATCGGCAGCAGCACCAGTGACAGCGCGGTGATCTGCCAGGAGAGGGTGAACATCACCGCCGCGGTGAGCACCAGCTGGATGACGTTGCTGACCACACCGGACAGGGTGGAGGTGAACGCCCGCTGGGCGCCGAGCACGTCGTTGTTGAGCCTGCTGACCAGGGCGCCGGTCTGGGTACGGGTGAAGAACTGCAACGGCATCCGCTGCACGTGGTCGTAGACCCGGGTGCGCAGGTTGAAGATGATGCCCTCGCCGATGCGGGCGGAATACCACCGTTGGGCCAGCGACAGCAGCGCGTCGGCGACCGCCAGCGCGGCGATGAACAGGGCCAGCCGCACCACGAGCCGCCCGGCCTCGGTGCCACCCCGGTTGATCGCGTTGATCACGTCACCGGCGAGCACCGGAGTGGCCACGCCGATGATGGCGGCCAACACCACAGTCGCCAGGAAGACGACGATGTCGCGCCGGTAGGGGTGGGCGAAGGCGACGATGCGGCGGGCCACCCCGCGCTTGAGCCGGTGGCCGGAGACCTCGTCGCGGTTGCGCATCGACCGGAGCATGCTCCACCCGGCCATGCCACCGCCGGACATCGGGTTGGACATCGCTCACCTCCGGGTTGCCGGGCAGACCGCACCGTCAGGTCAATTCTCCCGACGAGTGTGACAACCTCGGTCGTAACCCGGATCTTCCCGTGCGGTCCTTACCTATTCTCCAGTGCCGGCCAGGTCACGCAGCCGGCGGGTCTGCGCCTCCCGCTCGGCGCGCTGCTGGTCGGCGTGCGACCGCCCGCCCGCACCGGCGAGCAGCGCCTTGATCTCCACCACCGCGTCGCGGGCCCCGGAGAGCAGGCCGGCGGTCAGGTCCCGCACCGCGTCGTCCAGCTCGGCCGGGGGTACGACGAGGGTGGCCAGCCCGATCCGGTCCGCCTCGGCGGCGTCCAACCGGCGACCCGTCGCGCAGATCTCCAACGCCCGCGAATACCCGACCAACTCGACGAGGCGTTTCGTGCCGGCCAGATCCGGCACCAGGCCGAGGGTCACCTCGGCCATCGACAGCTTCGCGTCCGCGGACAACACTCGCAGGTCACAGGCGAGCGCGAGCTGGAAGCCAGCACCGATGGCATGGCCCTGCACGGCCGCGACGGAGACGACATCCGGCCGGTGCAGCCAGGTGAAACCGGCCTGGAACTCCGCGATGCGCTCGGCGCACTCCTGCTCGGGCAGCGTGGCCAGCTCAGCGAACGACCCCGGACCGGAGGCGCCCGCCACCGCGAGATCGAGGCCGGCCGAGAACGCGCGACCCTCACCACGGACCACCACCACCCGCACGTCGCCAGGCAGGTCGCGGGAGAAGTCGCTCATCGCTCGCCACATCGCGGGCGTCTGGGCATTGAGCACGTCGGGCCGGCACAACGTCACCGTGGCGACCGGCCCGTCGCAAGTCAGCCGAACCCCGGTCGCCTCGGCGGTCACCGGACGTCCCGGGGCGCGGCGGTGGTGGACGACGCTGAGGGGCGGGTCACGCCTTCTTGCGGCGCCGGGCGCCACCGCGCTGACGCAGTTGCACGCCGGACTCGGTGAGCACTCGGTGGATGAACCCGTAGGAACGGCCGGTCGAGGCCGCCAACGCGCGGATGCTCTCCCCCGAGGTGTACCGCTTTACCAGGTCCTTGGCGAGCGTCTGACGCTCGGCTCCGACGATCCGGCGACCCTTCTCAGTGCTGGTGGCTGTGCCAGTGGCTGCCATGCTGTGTCCTCACGTCCCAGACTGTGCGGTTCGGATACGGTCCCACCTATTAGACCGCCTCGAACGATCATGCGCCAGATATCAACTCTTCGCCAACCGACACGCTATGCAATGTCAGCTTCCCGATAGAGTGATCCTGGCGATCCGGCCCGCTGCGGCGTCCGCGCGTACCACCGCCGGAGCTGGCCGCTGCCGACGGCCCGTAGCCTTCCGGTCGTGATCGACCTGTTGAGCACCGCCGGTGCGGCGGCCGTGGTCTTCGCCGCCACCGACATCGACGACATCGTCATTCTGACGCTGTTCTTCGTCGCGGCCCGTACCACCGGCCGACCCCGCACCCGGGAGATTGTCGCCGGCCAATACCTCGGCATCGGCGCGCTCGCGTTGGCCAGCGCGGTGATCGCGGGTGGACTCCTGGTGGTCCCCGACCCGTGGACGGGGCTGCTCGGCCTGCTGCCGATCGCGCTCGGCGTACGCGCATTGCGGAGTTCGGGCGACGACGAGGCGCCGGCGGTCGTCACCGGAGCGCTCGGCGTGGCCGGGGTGACCATCGCGAACGGCGCCGACAACGTCGCTGTCTACGTACCCGTCTTCCGGGCCCTCGGTGTCGCCGACAGTGCCGTGTTCCTGCTGGTCTTCGTGCTGCTGATCGCGCTCTGGTGCGTGGCCGGGGCCTGGTTGGGCGGGCACCGGAGGGTGGTCCGGCTGGTCGAGCGCGCCGGCGCCTGGCTGGTGCCGACGATCTTCGTCGCCATCGGGCTGGTGATCCTGGTCAGCTCCGGCGTGCTCGGCCGACTGGCCGACCTGCTCGGCTGAGAGCCGACCGAGCCTCCTCGGTCAGGCCAGCTCGACCAACTCGAGAAGGTCGTCGCTCCAGGCGTCCTCGTCGCCGTCGGGCAGCAGGATGGCCCGGTCCGGCTTGAGCGCCAGCACCGCACCCGGGTCGTGGGTGACCAGGACGATCGCTCCGGGGTAGTTGGCGATGGCGTCGAGCACCTGCTCCCGGCTGACCGGGTCGAGGTTGTTCGTCGGCTCGTCGAGCAACAGCACGTTGGCGCCGGAACAGACCAGAGTGGACAGGGCCAGCCGGGTCTTCTCGCCGCCGGACAGCACGCCGGCCGGCTTGTTCACGTCGTCGCCGGAGAAAAGGAACGCGCCAAGGATCTTGCGCAGATCGGTGTCGGACTGCTCGACGGCGGCGGCGCGCATGTTCTCCAACACCGTCCGCTCCACGTCCAGCGTCTCGTGCTCCTGCGCGTAGTAGCCCAGCCGCAGGCCGTGCCCCGCGTGCACCTCGCCGGTGTCCGGGCCGAGCAGCCCGCCGAGCATCCGCAGCAGGGTCGTCTTACCGGCGCCGTTGAGCCCGAGGATGGCCACTCGGGAGCCTCTGTCCACCGCCACGTTGACGTCGGTGAAGATCTCCAGCGATCCGTACGACTTGGAGAGGCCGGTCGCCGTGAGCGGGGTCTTGCCGCACGGCGCGGGGCTGGGGAAACGCACCTTGGCCACCCGGTCGGAGACCCGCACCTCCTCCAAGCCGGAGATCAGCTTCTCGGCGCGGCGGGCCATGTTCTGCGCGGCGACGGTCTTGGTGGCCTTGGCCCGCATCTTGTCGGCCTGCGCCATCAGCGCGCCGGCCTTCTTCTCCGCGTTGGCCCGCTCCCGGCGGCGGCGTCGCTCGTCGGTCTCGCGCGCCTCCAGGTACGCCTTCCAGCCCAGGTTGTACACGTCGATGACCGACCGGGTGGCGTCGAGGAACCAGACCTTGTTGACCACCGACTCCAGCAGCGCGCCGTCGTGGGAGATCACGATCAGGCCGCCCTTGTGGTTGGCGAGGAAGCCCCGCAACCAGGTGATCGAGTCGGCGTCGAGGTGGTTGGTGGGCTCGTCGAGCAGCAGGATGCCGCCACCGTTCTCGCCGGCGTCGCGGAACAGGATCCGGGCCAGCTCGATGCGGCGACGCTGGCCACCGGAGAGGGTGCCGATGGTCTGTGCGAGCGCCCGGTCCGGTAGGCCGAGGTTCGCGCAGATCCGCGCTGCCTCAGCCTCGGCCGCGTACCCGCCGAGGGCGGCGAACTGGTCCTCCAGCGCGCCGTACCGACGGACCAGCTTGTCGGTGGCGTCCTCGGCGAGGCGGGCCTCGACCTCCTGCATCTGGGACATCAGGACGTCCAGGCCGCGCGCGCTGAGCACCCGGTCGCGGCCGGTGACCTCCAGGTCGCCGGTGCGCGGGTCCTGCGGCAGGTAGCCGATGGCGCTGCGCTGGTCGATCTGGCCGCCGTACGGTTGCCCCTCGCCGGCGAGCACCTTCAGCGTGGTGGTCTTTCCGGCGCCGTTGCGACCGACCAGGCCGATCCGGTCACCGGGCTGCACGCGCAGGGTGGTGTCGGACAGCAGGATCCGGGAACCGGCGCGCAGTTCCAGGCCGGTGACAGTGATCATGTTTGCGGGCTCGCTCTCGGGGTTCGGAAGGCTGACTCGGGGCACGCGAAACGGCCGGCGGGCTCAAGGGGCCCGACGGCGCGGGGCGGTTCAGCCTTCGCAGCGCAGCACCCGACAAGTGTACCGGGCGCCGCCGGACGTCCCGCCCGGATTACCGATCAAGATCATCGGGTATCGGAACGCCTGTCCGGACCCCGTCCGGCATTCGATGGACGAAACGACACACAAAAGACACTCACCGGCATACGGCGATCGGGGTCACCCATGGAACTCAACGAGCGGGCCGAGCTCGACACCTCCCAGGCCAACGACCTGGGCCGGGGCAGCGGCGGGTCGGGCGGCGGCTTCGGCATCCCCATCCCCGGCGGCGGGGGCCGGGGCGGCATCATCGGCATCGTGGTGGCCGTCCTCGTCGCCCTGCTCGGCGGCGGGTTCGGTCTCAACGCCATGACCAACGGAGACGAGGGCGGGCAGGCCGGAGGCACCGACCTGGAGCAGTTGTGCTCCACCGCGAACCCCGAGCGTCTCGACGACGCGCGCTGCCGCAACCTGCTCTACGTCAACAGCATCCAGGCCTACTGGCAGAAGGCGTACCCGGAGTTGGGCAACGGAAAGTACGAGGCGACCGACACCAACTTCTTCCAGGCCGCCGTGAACACCGGCTGCGGGCAGGCCGACTCGGGCGTCGGCCCGTTCTACTGCCCCGCCGACAAGCAGGTGTACATCGACCTGAGCTTCTACGACGAGCTGGCCTCCCGGTTCGGCGCCAAGGGCGAGTTCGCCCAGCCGTACGTGCTCGCCCACGAGTACGGCCACCACGTCCAGAACCTGCTCGGCACCAACGCGAAGGCCGGCCAGGGCGACCAGAGCGGCCCCCGCTCCGCCTCCGTGCGGCTGGAGTTGCAGGCCGACTGCTACGCCGGCGCCTGGGCCAAGCACGCCACCGAGAGCAAGGACAAGACCGGCCAGCAGCCGCTGTTCAAGTCGATCACCGAGGCGGACATCAACCAGGCCATCGAAGCCGCCGAGGCGATCGGCGACGACAGCATCCAGGAGCGCTCCGGCGGGCAGGTCAACCCCGACCAGTTCACCCACGGCACGTCCGAGCAGCGCAAGCGTTGGTTCAACCAGGGCTACGACCGCGGCGACCCGAAGACCTGCGACACCTTCGGCACCGACCAGCTCTGACATCCGCTCCGACATCGTGGCAGGTCCTTCGGGGCCTGCCACGATCGTCATTCCTGCCGAAGCGTCCGGGTCAGGTGAGCCGCGAGACCTGGTAGTGGCCGATGAGCCAGTCGTCGTCGACCCGCCGCAGGAGCACGCCGAGGTTGACGGTCAGAGCCGGCCGGTCGGTGAAGCCGAACTCCACCTCCAGGTAGCCGAGGACCACGTCGTCGGCGAGACGGCGGGTCTCCCTGATGTCGTACGCTGCGGTCAGGCCGAGCGGCTGTCCGGCGTAGTACGCG
Source organism: Micromonospora sp. NPDC048842 (assembly GCF_040649935.1). Taxonomy (NCBI): domain Bacteria; kingdom Bacillati; phylum Actinomycetota; class Actinomycetes; order Micromonosporales; family Micromonosporaceae; genus Micromonospora; species Micromonospora sp. NPDC048842. The sequence continues at coordinate 30,195 of NZ_JBEZGK010000042.1, forward strand.
GCGACGCCGGCACGACCGACCGTGTACGGCTGCAACCCCTGAAATATCGCGTCCTCGGTGAAGCACGCCGCGACGCGGTCGGGCTCGTGGGCGTCGACAGCCGACTTCCACCGGTCGAGGACGGTACGCAGAATCTGCGCCTCGGACATGATGATCTCCCTGCTGACGGACGTGTCCCATGGCGTGCCTGTCGAGGCGGCGTGCCCTCGCAGGCTCAGCGAGGCGGCTGACCAGGGTCGTTCGGGTGCGGCGTCAACGGTGTGACGGTCTCGCGCCGCCAGGCGCGCAGCGGCATCGACGCGAGCACAGCCTCCAGTTCGTCGGCGTTGTCGGCCTGGAACAGCCCCCACGTACGCCACTCCCCCGGTGCCAGCGGCGGCCGCCACAGCCGCAGCAGACTGCCCTGGGCCGTCAGCTCGGCCGAACGCGCCGCCTCTCGCGCGCGCATGTCGGCGACCCCGTCCTCCGACGTTCCCTGCGGCACCGTCGTCACCATGTCAACCAGAAACTCCACGCGCCCATCCTCCGGCGGCCGGCCGGGCAGCACGCCGCGAACCCCGTTTTGGGTGGCGATCGTCTCCCCTCCCCCGCCGCCAGCGCAGGCCGAGGTCAGTCGGGGTCGCGCACCAGGATCCGTACCGCCCGGGCCGCACCCACCGCCGCGACCAACACCGCGTGCCGGGGCTCCGGCACGTCGAGCAGCCGCTCCGCCCGCAACGGCACGAGCGGGGCCAACCGCCGGTCGGCCAGCACCCCGTCCACCGCCCGCCGGTCACCGCCGCAGACCAGCGCCGCCAGCCTCGACGCCTCCGGCAACAGCAGCCGTACGGCCAGGTCCGCCGCGTCGCCCAGCGCAGCCTTCGCCTGGTTGTCACGCCGGCGGGCGAACCGGTGCTGCGACCATCCCCCCGCAGCGGTGCGCCCCTGCACGTAGCGGGTGTCCACCTTGGAGACGACGATGTCGGCACCCTCGGCCACCCCGAGCGCCACAGCGCCCTTGCGGGCCAGCAGCAGACCGATCCGGCGGGGCATGACGGCGGAGGCCACGAACCCGGGCACATCCACGCCGGCCGGCGCACCCGGTGGGGCGTACAGCTCGGCGGTTGCCCCGTCCGGGGCGGCGAGCAGCAGGCCGTACTCCTGGGCGCTGGTGGTGGGCGGGCCGTGCCGGTCGGCGAAGCCCTCGACCCAGCGGCCGACGCGGGCCGGGTCGACCTCGACCCACCGGCCTCCGCCCGCTGCGGGTCGACTGGTCATCGCCCGACCGTACGGCACAGCGCACCCATCCGGACCTCCGGGCGGCACGCGGATCCAGCGCGGTCGGCCGGCCCAACGGATCCGGGGCGGCGCCGGAGGGCCCGGCACGGCGCCCGGCGGGCGGCCCAGCACGGCGCCCGGCGGGCGGCCCAGCACGGCGTGCAGTACGAGCCCGGCCCCGTCCGACGCGCGGTAGGCGGCCCAGCGGGCCTGGCCGGGTGGTGGCTGGGCAGCCGGGTGGTGACCGCTAGCCCGGCAGCAGCGCGGCCACCGCCAGCGCGGCGATGAGCGCGCTGGAGACCAGGCCGGTGACCAGCCGGCCACGCGGCCCAGTCAGGGCCCGACCGACCACAGTGCCACCGCCGGCAATGACCAGTTGCCAGCTCGCCGACGCCAGGAACACCCCGGCGACGAAGAGTGCCACCGGGGCCATGCCCGAGTCGACAGTGTCCCGGCGGCCGAGCACCAGGGCGGTGAAGTAGAGCACCGTCATCGGGTTCAGCAGGGTCAACCCGAGCAGCGCCGCGAAGGCCCGCCCCGGAGTGCTCATGCCCCCACCGTCGCGTGCCGCCGGCGGTCGCTGCGAGCGGTGCGCTGACCACGTCCGCCACAGACCGTGCCCGGCGAGACCCAGCAGGACCACGGCGGCGACCACCCGCAGGGGCCCGGCGACCGGCGCGATGATCCCGGCCAGGCCGGCGCCGCCGAGCACCGCCACCACCGCGTAGAGCCCGTCGGCCGTCGCCACCGCGAGCGCCGCCGCCGCACCGACCCGGAACGAGGTACGGGCGCTGAGCCCCAGAATCAGGATCGCGATCGCGCCGACGGGAATGGCGACGCCGTAGCCGGCCACCAGGCCGGCGAAGAACGCGCCGCTCATCGACGTCGGTGGCGGGTCGAGGTTCGCCCCCGGAGCGGCCGCTGTCGACGCACGGCAGTCGCCGCACGGACAGGAACCTGCATCGGGTACGCCTCAATCACACGCGCATCCTCCGCGCCGGACCCGCGCCCCCGCCACCGATTTTCCCCCGCCCTCGCGCCCCCACGCCCCCACGCCTCCGCGCCTCTTTGCCTCCGCGCCTCCGCGCCCCCACGCCTCCGCGCCCCCACGCCTCCGCGCCCCCACGCCCCCACGCCTCCGCGCCTCTTTGCCTCCGCGCCCCCGCGCCCCCACGCCTCCGCGCCTCCACGCCTCCACGCCTCCACGCCTCCGCGCCTCCGCGCCTCCGCGCCTCCGCGCCTCCGCGCCTCCGCGCCTCCGCGCCTCCGCGCCTCCGCGCCTCCGCGCCTCCGCGCCCCCGCGCCCCCGCGCCCCCGCGCCCCCGCGCCCCCGCGCCCCCGCGCC
>NZ_JBEZGK010000043.1:0-31696 GCF_040649935.1 Micromonospora sp. NPDC048842
CCGGAATCGGCTCCACCCCAACACAACCCCCACCTGGCGCGGGCACCCCCCCCAAAACCGTTCCCCCCCGTCGCCCATTGTGGGCCGCGGGCGGCCGCCCCCCCCCCGACGGATCCACGCATCAGATCAGTTGTGCCGTCTCTGCCTACCGCGCAGGTTCCAGTACGACGACCGGGATCTCGCGGGTGGTCTTCCGCTCGTAGTCGGCGAAGCCTGGATACGCGGCCTTCTGCGCGCTCCAGATCCGTTCCCGCTCGTCACCGACGGCAACTCTCGCGACCAACTCGAACTTGTCCGTACCGATCTCCGCATGGACCTTCGGGTGAGCGAGCAGGTTGTAGTACCAGTCCGGATTGGTAGGCGCACCGCCCTTGGACGCGAACACGGCATAACCGCCGTCCACCTTCTGGTACATCATCGGGTTCACGCGAGGCTGGCCGCTCTTGGCACCGACCGTGTGCAACAGCAGCAGCGGGGCGCCGGCGAACTGACCGCCAACCTGCCCGCCGTTGGCGCGAAACTCCGCGATGATCTTGTCGTTGAAATCGCTCATGCTTCTCCCCGCATCCGCGCACCGGCTCCGTCATCACGATTCTGACAGTCTCCGGCGCCCACTGCTTGCATGCGCAGGCTGTGGTCGCCACATGCGCCGACGTAGAGTCTCGGCCGTGGACGAGGGTCGCTTCGAGCGCTATGACCGGTACGAGCGGTCTCTTGTCGACGTACTCGACCTGCTCAACCTCGCGGCGCCGCTGGCACCTTCCGGCGACGAGCGGAACGACCCGCAGGCCCGGCGGCATTGGCAATGCAGGGTGGCCCTGATGATCATGCGGGAGGCGGTACCACCGCAGCCGGTGGGGTTGTTCGAACCGCTGATGCTCGCAGCCGTCTACGAACCTGACCCAAGTCACACCCAACGACACATCAGACCAGCGCTCGCTGCTTTCGGCCGCCGACGCGTCCAGACCAGGCTGCTCGAATATCTCCGAACGGGAACCGACTACGAGATCATCGGCGCGGCCGACGCCTGGTACTGCTCGTACCTGCGCGTCACGGGCAGCGACGCCGAAGACGATCCGTGCGCCGACCTGCGGCATGCCTTCCAAGAAACCGGCCTGCGCATAGTCCTGGCCAACGACCACCCGGGAGTCCGCAGCCGCATCATCACCCTGCTGAACCTTCGCCTCGAAGCAAACCCACCAGAGCTGCGCCCACTGGTCTCCGAGGTGCTCCGCACGGTGTTCCCGTCCTAGACCCAGACGGCGAGGACGCCCCGGGGCCCGATCGCGTGATCGGTCACGCAGAGCGCGCGACCGGGGCGTCGCCAATCGCAGGGTCAACCACTGGTCGCCACCCACTCAGTCGGTGCAGTCCTCAAACTCGTGCTGCGCCATCCGTCCGCGACGGCGGGCGTCCGGCAATATTGCCACCGGCGCAGGCACCCGGCACGATCGATTCGTGACTCCCGAAGAGGCCCACCTCCGCTGCGAAGCAGTTTCGTGGATCAGCCACGACTTCCCGGGCTGGGTGCGGGTACGCCTCGTCGACGTCAACAGCACGTCCTGGTACTTCGTCGACAAGGTCCCGGTCTTCACCGCTGACAAGTCGCGCCTTGAGGATCGCCTGCCTGCGCCTGTCCACATCATGTGCAGCCTCGTCGGCCGAGATGACGAGGCACTCGTCGTCTCGACCGCACCGTGCGGGGTCGAAGCCGAGGACGGACAACGCCTGTTCCGGGTACATCCGAGCCAGCTCGACCGACAGACAGTTTAGGAAAGCAGTTGCGCTGCGTTGAGCGAAGGTGCCCTGAGCAGCGAAAAGGCCAGGCAGTCGTAGCCTGACCCCCTAGATCGTTCGGCGTATAATCCAAATCTTGGCCATGGATCCCTGGCCACCCCTTTCGATGCGAAGATCACGGCGGCAGTATGTCCATGTGGCATCGACAGAGACAGGACAGCAGGCCCTTCAAGCGCGGGCGGCTCTCATTCTGGCAGCTCGCCGTCGCTCGCTGGTGACGTACAAGGAGCTGGGTCTAGCGATAGGCATGACGGGAGTCGCCCTGGGCACCCACATGGGCCGAGTGCTAGACAAGCTTTCGGACCTGTGTATCGAGGCCGGTGAACCGTCGCTCGCAGCCCTCGTTGTCAACTCGACGACCGGGGCCCCGGGGAAAGGCTACGACGACGGCGGGGTCCCCTGGCACACCGCGGTGCAGGAGATCTTTCGCCACTGGGCCGAGCAGTAAGCTCGCGGCAGGCACGGGGAAACTCTCGCTGGCACAGCGCGAACCCGGACGACTCCCTTACAAGTTCTGAGCGCTTCGTCTGGCGAGGTCCGTCCCCATCCGCGACCTAGGGCCGTTGACCTCGGGTGGCAGCCGACGGCTTACCAGTCACTATCACACCACACCTTATTGCCCATTGCCCCGCCGGCCATAACCCCTTCACCAATGCCTTCGGCTCCGCCTGGCCTGACGACTTATGGAGGTAGAGCATGTTCTTCAAAGCCGCCGCCACTGTGCTGTTTGTTGGTGGAGGGCTGGCTGCATTGGCCTGGCTTGCCAACTGGCCCTTCAACACCCCGTGGGAGAAGGATCTCAGTGCCGAGCAACGGCGGATTGACACCATGCACAATAGGCGTCATCACCGTGCTGCGGCACGCATGTTGTTACCTTTTCTTGTCATCTTGTTCGGAATTTCCTCGGTGACAATTTTGTCAGGCCCCAATAGTGATCCATTCGCAGCGGTAGTCATGGCCGTCTGTTCGGTTGTGTGTGCCGGCTTGTTCGGTGCCCTGATCAAGAGGGGGCGCAGGCGACGGTCTTCGACACGGCGATGAACTCGTTGACTCAGAGCAGCACCCGCGCTCATCCATTCTGGAGCGACCACCTCGCCGTCCCGTCTGCCATCGACCCACAGTGGGACGGCCTACCGCCAACCACCCATGGACAGTGACCCGCCGACGCAACCCCGGCCAGCCTGGAGCCGGAGCCCGCCGGAGGCGCCCTAAGTGCAACCCCGCCACGGCCGCCAGCTCGCCGACGCGGCCGACGTGCGCTCCACTACGCAGCGCGGGCTCGTGGCCGCGCGGAATTCGGTTCCCTGGCCCATCCTCGTTCGAGCACGAGGACGGCTTCCTGCCCTCGAAGCTGAGAGACGCGGCGGCCAGGCAATACCGCACCGCCCGCCGCATCCCGTGAGCAAGAAGCTACGGTGGGTCGCGGAGCGGAATGGGTAAGGTTCCTACCCCTGGATCACGAGAGAAGCCCGACCTTGATCGCAAGGTCACGGGCATCGTCACGAGTGGAACGTGGGCCGTCGAGCAGGTCCAAGGTGATCTGGCGGGCGTACCCGTTGAAGCGGATCGTCTCCGGGGCCGACTCGTACGCCTGCCGGAGGCTCATCACGGCCGCGTCCTTGTCGTCCTTGCCGTAGTGCGCCCGCGCGACCTCGATGAGATGGCGTGCCCGGCGCGGCCTCGACGGGATCGCCGCGGAATCATGACGGCGGGCCTGTCGCACCGCCTCACCGGACTTCTGCAACTCCACCGCCACGGTCACCGCGTGAGCGCCCATGATGATCTGTGAGAACGACGTCTGCGGCTGATAGAAGCCCTGCGGCAGGCGCTGGGCCACCCGATCCGCGCGGTCCCAGTACCGCCAGGCCCGGCCTTCCTCGCCAGCACGGGCGGCGGTGTAGGCAGCCTCGAAGTTCAACGCGCCCCAGAGCGCCAACAGGTTCGTGTTCCCGTCGGCCGTACGCGGCTCCAGCGCCGACAGGAGGTCCAGTGTCACTGCCATAGCGGTGTCCCAGTCACCGGCATCCCGATGTACCTGGCACAGGAACCATCCCGCGCACGCCACCGCCTCCGGGTCGCCGGACTCCTGCGCCGCCACCATCGCTCGGTCCGCGACCCGCCACAACAACTCGGCAGCGGGTTGATAGGCAAGGAACATCTGCGTCAGCCCGAACGTCTCCGCCAGCAGGGCCTGAGCCTGCCGACGCTCATCACCCTCGTACGCCAACGCGGCGCGCTGCACATCGCGCAGCAGCCCCGGCAGCAGTCCGCCCAGCACCGTACGGTGGTCCGACGACTGATGGCGTGCCCGCCATGCCATCGCAAGCCGTTCCCTCAGGCCCGTCAACGACTCCGGGGAAGCCTCGTCGAAGACTGCGAAGCGGTTCACCGCGTCCCGGACCGACGCCAGCGCCGGATGCTCCGGCCCGTTGACCACGGCAGACCGGGCGCTCAACTCCCCGACCAAGGCAGCCACCTCGACCTTGAGAGCACGCGCGATGCGATCCAGCATGTGAATGCGCGGCGGCAGGATGCGATCGGTCTCCACTGCCTTGACCCACTCGGCGCTACGACCCACCAACCCTCCGAGCACCGCACGAGTCTTCCCGGACCGCTCCCGGTAAACCTTCAACCGCTGCCCGAAAGTCAACTCCGGCAGAGAATCCATCCCGGACCTCCTCGTAGCGAGGGACGCGCCGTCGGCACCAGGTCGCTGTTCCCCCAACGCTACCGGCCTGCCTGTCGCCTCATTACCCCTCACACGCCACGCGCCGCCTCCCACGCCGACATAAATGTTCCCGGGCCCTTCGTCACTCACTTGGTCACCCAACTGCTGCGGTGACCAACTAAGATCCGTTAACCACACCGGAGGGGTCAGATGGAGACGTGGCGAATCGTGGCGGCAATCGTCATAGGCCCGTCTGTGAGCCTGGTAGGTGTCGCCCTGGCCAGCAACTTTCGTGGCGTCACCGAGTGGCACATGCGACGGTCGATGTCCGCCGCGAGCCTGCTACGGCGAGTTCCGCCGTGGCGCTGGCTACCAAACGTCCCGCACGAGGAGCGTCTAGCGCGCTTCATCCTGCTGGACCGGCTGATCGGCGTGGCTATCGCAGTGGCCGGCGTCATGATCTTGGCTACTGTCGGCTACGGCGTCCTGACCGGACAGCCGATGCAGACGGTGAAGTAGACGACACCGGGTCGGTGTTGAGACGGTCACGATGCTGCCGACAGCACCCCTCGCTGCCGCAACCAGGCTTCGAGTTCCTGGGCGGTGCCGTCCGAGGGCGGCTGGTCATCAGTGAAGTAGGAGTAGGGCGCGATGCCCACGCCCTCAACGATGCGACGCGGATCGTTCTCGGGCGCACGCGGGTCCAACTCGCGCGCGGACAGCGATGCCATGGAGAAGATCGCGAATCCAGCTTGCAGGTCAAACCCAATGTCGGACGGAGTGCCGAGGTGCCCTTTGGCGGCGAGGTCGGCCATCACCTCGTCCATGAACCGATAGGTCAGCTGCACGCCGTCGAAGAAGACCTGGTCGTGTACGCCATAGCCGACTTCGACGAGTTCAACGACGTCATCTTGGTCGTACGTGACGATGAGCATCGGGTCGACCGAGTTATAGACGGCCCTGCCGTGTGTCCCGGGGCGGCTTGGAGGCCCGAGCCTCTGCTCAACCACCCCGCGTGGGTCATCGATCCTCACCGCGTCAACGCCGATCCCAGGGATGATCTCCATCCCCGGATTATGGGCCAACGCCTGCTAGCTGGACAGTCATGCGAGGGTTGGCGCCGCGCGCCGCGATGAGGCCGCAGAGGGGATGCCGCGCGTGTCCCCCGGGCAGGCCCGTGGCCGACGGATCAACGTCCCGAACGGCGAGGTGGCCGATGGCAGGGTGGCCGCCTACCTGGCCTACTACGCCATCGATGAGGCTGAAGCAGGGGGGCCGGAAGGCATGGCACGAGACCGGACCTGTTTCACCACCCACTACGGACGTCAGGCCGATCACCGTCCACGACGCCCGCCGCACCGACAGCAGAAGGGCCACCTCCCGAACTCGGGAAGCGGCCTCTGACCTGCACGAACTGAGAGTGGGCGATGCTGGTATCGAACCAGCGACCTCTTCGGTGTGAACGAAGCGCTCTCCCACTGAGCTAATCGCCCTCAGCGCCACTGACTCTACCCGATCGTGGAACGGGACCGGAAATCCGGGGTCAGTGGGTCGCGATGTAGTGCATCGCCTCGGCGATCACGTCGATGCCGAGGCTGTACTTGAGGGACAGCCAGACCACCGTGGCCACGAAGACCAGGCCGACGGACCCGAGCACGATTCGCACCAGCAGCGACCGTCTCGTCACCCAGCGTGTCCATCCGTGGACGTGGCGGCGGGTGAAGCCGAGCAGCCGGCGCGCCCAGTGGTATTCGACGGCCCAGATGCCCAGGCCGGCGATCACCAGCAGCCAGCCCGGCCCGGGGAGCGGGATGAGAGCGATGCCGATGGTCACCACGAGCGCCCCGGCGATCGCGATGAAGATCTTGAGTGCGATCCGGCCGGTGGGGTTGGCGCGGATGAGGTCGAGGGTCAGCGAGATCCGCTCACGCCAGCGGGGCCGACGCGGTCGCTCCTGCACGGCGATTCCGCCACCACGGCCAGCGTCGGTGTCGCCACCGCGACCAGCACCGCTGCCGCCGCCACCATCGGTGCCATCACCGCCGGGACGACCGGCGTCGGACGCCGGCCGACCGGCCCGTTCGGGCTGCTCCATCGGCACTCCGTACCCCCGCTTTTCGGCTGCTCGGACCGCGACTTTCGGCGGGCCGGGCGCCGCCGCCGGATCCACTGAGGATTGCTTCGTCACCATTTCACCCCCCAGTGTCGCTCGGGCCCGTCACTGCAACGGCCGACTGGACGTTACCGGAGTAAGTCGACGACTGAGCCACCCGATACCGGGCGGGATCACGCACTGGGCAGAACCGGAAATCCTACATGAATTCTCACATTCACGCGGCCTTTCCGTCCCCCTTCCCACCACTGGGTGAAGTCAGCGTATGGCGGAGCGTAGCCAGGAGTAGCACCTGAGTATGGGAAAAGCGGGACACGCGCGTTCCGCAGCGGTGCCGGGGGGAGAACGTCCATGAGTGTCATCCGACCGACGACCGTAGAGGTCGAGACGTCGCTAAGGCTCGTCGCACCTGACGCCACCGCCTTGCCGGTGCGTGCCAGCCTGCGTTACGACCCTGCTGACCCGTATGCGGTCCATGTCCTGTTCCATGCCGAATCGGCAGGGGGCGAGGCGGTGAGTTGGTCGTTCGCTCGCGAACTTCTGGTCACCGGCCTGGACGAGCCGGCCGGCATCGGGGATGTGCGGGTCTGGCCCTGGGCCACACCGCGCGGCGACTTCGTCGCGCTGGCCCTCTCGTCACCGGACGGCAACGCCCTCTTCGAGGTGCCGCGCAGCGTCCTGGTGCGTTTCCTTCGACGGACCTACGTCGTCGTCCCGCGCGGCCGTGAGGCCGAGCACCTGGACGTCGACACGGCGGTGAACCGGCTGCTCGCCGGTCGCTGACCGCCCGAACCTGCAACACCGGCCATACCGGGGCCGCGCGGATCTGCCGAGTCCGCGCGGCCCCGGCACACACCCAGGAAGTACGCGCACAGCGCTTCCCCGGGTCGGCCGGTGCTCAGCCGTGTGTGGTGATGCCGCCGTCGACGGGAATGACAGCCCCGGTGAGGTATGCGCCGGCGCGCGACGAGAGGTAGATGGCGGTTCCGGCCATGTCCTCGGGGCGGCCGATGCGGCCCAGCGGCACCTGCTGCTCGATGGCGGCTCGGCTCGCCGGGTCGTCGAGCGCGAACGCCATCATCTTGCTCTCGAACGGGCCGGGCGCGATCGCGTTGACGGTGATCTGCTCACCGGCGAGTTGGTGGGCGAGGCTGCGGGTGATCATGTGCACGGCCGCCTTGGTGGCTGAGTACGCGTACACCTCCATCATCGGCACCCGGATGCCGTCGATCGACCCGATGTTGATCACGCGGGCCGGGTCGTCGGCGCTGGCGGCGGCGCGTAGCGCCGGCAGCAGCGCCGTGGTGAGCCGGAAGACGGCCTTGACGTTGACCGCCCAGAGCTTGTCGAACGCGGCCTCGGGGTAGTCCTCCAGCGGTGCGCCCCAGGTCGCGCCGGCGTTGTTGACCAGCACGTCGAGGCGACCGAAGCGCTCGCGTACGGCGGCGGCCAACGCCTCGGCGCCGGCGTTGTCGCTCAGATCGGCGGGGATTGCCTCGCAGCGGCCCTCGGCGGACAAGGTGGTGGCGACCGCCTCGCAGACGTCCGCCTTGCGCGACGAGATGATCACGTGTGCACCGGCCCGGACGAAGCCCTGGGCGATCATCAGCCCAATCCCTCGCGAGCCGCCGGTGACCAGAACCGTCTTGCCTTCGACCGAAAACAGCTGCGTCATACCCATCCCATCGCGAGTCGGCGGGTGCCGCCGGCCGGTCGGGTGACCGGCGGAAACCGGGTGGACCGCGGACCGACGGCGATACCGCCGGGTAACGTAGCCCGGCCGCCGGGACCGGGACAAGCCCGCAGCCTGCCGCGGATTCCCGCTGCGAACGTCGATCGGGATGCGGTGACCTGCGGTTCGGGCTACCGTCGCAGGCGATGGTCTCCACCGATTCCTCCCCCGCGCCATCGATCGGAACGGCGTCTCCCGTGACCGACGAGATAGCCACGTTCGCGCTGGCCGATCTTGCCGGTGCCCCGGGCTGGCGTCGGCCGGTGATCGTCGAGCGGGAGCTGTTGATTCTCACCACGCGTGGGCACGGCGACGCGGAACTCGACTTTCACCTGCTGCCGTGCCGGCCCGGCACGCTGCTACGGGTCCACCCCGGCCAGGTGCTGCGCTGCGCCGGCCCCCAGTTCGACGCCACAGTGGTCGCCTGGGACGCCGAGGCGCTGCACGGCTTCGACGTCGACCTGACCACGACAGCGACCTGGCGGCAGTTGGCCGGCGAGGACGAGGACGCGGTGATCAGCGAGGTGAGCCAGTTGGCGGTGGACTGTCGGCGGCACCCCGACGGCCCCACCGCCCGCGCGCTGCTCCGGCATCAACTGGCAGTGCTGCTGCTGCGGCTGGCAGTGGCCCACGACGACCGGTCGCCGGCCCGACCCGAGGACGAGACGTTTCACCGGTTCCGCCGCGAGGTGGAGCACGGCTACCCGCACACCCGGCGGGTGGAGGACTATGCGGCCGAGCTCGGCTGCTCGGTGCGGACCCTGACCCGGGCCTGCCTGGCCGTCACCGGTCGCAGCGCCAAACAGGTCATCGACGAGCGGGTCGCGTTGCAGGCCGGCCGGTTACTGGCCGCGACGGATCAGCCGATCGCCCAGATCGGCCGGCGGCTCGGCTTCTCCGAACCCACCAACTTCGGCCGCTTCTTCACCCGCGAGGTCGGCGTCAGCCCCGGCGCGTTCCGGGCCGCCCGGGATCAACAGGTGGCCGGCCGGGTGGTCCGACCTCGACCGCCGGCGGAGTCGACGGGCGTCAACGGCGGCTGGTTCCGCCCCGCCACCCCGGGCGAACCCGCAAACGGCGGGCACTCCACGAGACCCGGGTCGCCCGCCGGAGGGCCGGGCGGCACCGGGCGGGCATGATGGCACTGTGCAGATCTCCGCGCGCGGCGACTACGCGGTACGGGCGGCGTTGAGCCTCGCCACCGCGTACCCCTCGCTGCTGTCCACCCAGGCCATCGCCGCGGAGCAGGACATGCCCCGCAAGTTCCTGGAGGCGGTCCTGGCGGATCTGCGCCGGGCTGGCATCGTCCGCGCCCAGCGCGGCGCCGAGGGCGGCTACACCCTCGCGCGCCCACCACGTGAGGTGACAGTCGGCGCGGTGCTGCGCGCCGTCGAAGGCCCGCTGGCCGGAGTCCGCGGGCTGCGTCCCGAGGAGACCCGGTATGAGGGCTCGGCGGAGAACCTGCCCGGCCTGTGGGTGGCCGTGCGTGCCGCCGTTCGGCGGGTCGTCGACGAGGTGAGCCTCGCCGAGATCGTCAGCGGTCGACTGCCCGCGCACGTCCGCAAGCTCACCGCGCTGCCCGACGCGTGGGAGCCGCGCTGACCTCGGGTCCGCTCACAGCGTCCACACCACCTCCTCGGTGCTGAGCCTGGGCAGCCGCCGCTCCCAGGCGTCCGGGCCGGGGTGGCCCACGTTGAGCAGCAGCAGCGCCTCGTGCCGGCCGCCGGGGAAGAACTCGCGGGTCACGCCCGCCGCGTCGAACCCGGCCATCGGGCCGGCGGCCAGCCCGGCGGCCCGTACGCCCACCAGCAGGTAACCGATCTGGAGGGTCGCGCTGAAGCGGGCCTGCTCGGCGCGGGACGGACTGTCGCTCAGCCAGTCGCGGGCCTGCGGCCGGTGCGGGTACAGCTCGGGCAGCCGCTCGTGGAAGTCCACGTCGGCGGCGAGCACCGCCACCAGTGGCGCGCTGGCCGTCTTCGCCCTGTTGCTCGACGAGACGTACGGCAGCAGCCGCGCCCGAGCCGCCGCCGAACGGAGCAGCAGCACCCGCAGCGGCTGACCGTTGTACGCCGTCGGCCCGTAGCGGATCAGGTCGTGGATCGCCGCGACCTGGGCGTCGCTGACCGGCTCGTCGGTGAACGAGTTGGCCGTGCGGGCCGCCCGGAACAGCAGGTCCTGGGCGGCCCGGTCCAACGCGAGCAGATCGGCCGTGGTGACTGCGGTCACGGGGAGACGGCGGTGGTGTAGCCACCGCGGTGGTGGACCAGCGGCGCGCCGTCGCCGCCGTCGCCGAGCGCCAGCGGCTCGGCGATCACCAGCGTGTGGTCGCCGGCCGGCACCCGGTGCACCACCCGGCAGAGCAACCGGGCCAGCACCCCGTCGAGCAGCGGCACCCCGAACGGTCCGGACGTCCAGTCCGGGTACGCGGCGAACCGGTCGATGCCGCTGGTCGCGAAGACAGTGGCGGCCTCCCGCTGCCCGGCTTCCAGCAGGTGCACGGCGACGTGCTCGGCGCGGGCGAGCACCGGCCAACTCGACGACGCCACCCCGAGGCAGAACGAGACCAGTGGAGGGCCCAGCGACACCGACGTGAACGAGGTAGCGGTGAAGCCCGCCCGGAGGGGCGCGCCGATCCCACCCAGGCAGGCCGGGTCGGTGGCGCGGGCGACAGCGGTGACCACTGTGACGCTGCTGGCCTGCCGCCGCAGCAGAGCGCGGAACAGGTCCGGGTTCACCGGTCGCAGCTCGGTGATGTCCGCCGAGAGGCGCTCCACGGTGGTCATGCCGGCACCAGGGCGGACGCGGCGTACGCGCTGGCCGGTCGGGGCAGGCCGTAGTGCTCGCGCAGCGTCCGACCGGTGTACTCGGTGCGGAACAGCCCACGGGAGCGCAGCACCGGCACCACGTGGTCGACGAAGTCGGCGAGCCCGCCGGGCAGGTGCGGCGGCATGATGTTGAACCCGTCGGCGGCGCCCTGGGCGAACCACAGCTCGATCTGGTCGGCGATCTGCTCCGGCGTACCGGCGACGACCCGGTGACCCCGGCCACCTCCGAGTCGACCGATGAGCTGGCGGATGGTGAGCTGCTCCCGGCGGGCCAGCTCGGTGACGAGCTGGTAGCGGCTCTGGTGGGCCTGCACGGTGCCGGCGGCCGGCAGCTCCGGCAGCGGCCCGTCCAGCGGCAGGCCGGTCAGGTCGATGCCGAGCATCCCGGAGAGCTGGGCCAGTGCGTAGTCGGGGACGATCAGCTCCTCCAGCTCGGCGGCGAGCGCCTGCGCCTCGGCCTCGGTGCCGCCGATCACCGGCGCGATACCGGGCAGGACCTTCACCAGGTCCGGGTCCCGGCCGGCGGCGGTGACCTGCCGGCGCAGCTCGGCGTAGAAGCTCTGCCCGTCGGCGAGGGTCTGCTGCGCGGTGAAGACCGCCTCGGCGTAGCGGGCGGCGAAGGCGATCCCGTCCGGCGACGAGCCGGCCTGCACCAGCAGCGGTCGGCCCTGCGGCCCCCGGGGGATGTTCAGCGGGCCACGGATCTGGAACTCCGGCCCCCGGTGCGCCACCTCGTGCACCCGGTCGGTGTCGGCGAACACCCCGGCCGTCGTGTCGAAGACCAGCGCGTCGTCCTCCCAGCTGTCCCAGAGCTTGACCGCGACGTCGACGAACTCGGCCGCCCGCCGGTAACGGTCGGCGTGTTCGGGGTGGCTGTCCCGATTGAAGTTGACCGCCTCCCGTTCCTGGGCGGAGGTGACGATGTTCCAGCCGGCCCGGCCGCCGCTGAGGTGGTCCAGCGAGGCGAACTTGCGGGCGACGTGGAACGGCTCGTTGTAGGTGGTGGAGACCGTCGCGATGAGACCGATGTGTTCGGTCACCGCGGCGAGCGACGCGAGCAGGGTCAGCGGTTCGAAGACGGCCTGGATGTTGTGTCGGGGGTTCGGCCCGACCGAGAGACCGTCGGCGAGGAAGAGCGAGTCGAGGGTGCCGCGTTCGGCGATCCGGGCCAGCTCCTGGAAGTGCCGCACGTCGGTGACCCGACGCGGGTCGGTGCGGGGGTGTCGCCAGGCGGCCTCGTGGTGGCCGACGCCCATCAGGAACGCGTTGAGGTGCAGGGTTCGGGTCATTGGAGTCCGTCCTATCCGGCAGAGACGTCGACGCGCCAGGTGGAGAAGCGACGTTCGAGGGCGACGAGGAGCTGGTTGACGACCAGGCCGATGGCGGAGATCGTGATGATCCCGGAGTACATGTCGGCGATCGCGAAGTTGTACTGCGCGTAGTTGATGAGGTAGCCGAGCCCGGCCTTCGCACCGACCATTTCGGCCGCGACCAGCACCAGGATCGAGTACGCCCCGGCCAGCCGGACGCCGGTGAAGATGGTCGGCACCGCGGCCGGCAGGATCACCTTCTGGAACAGCCGCAGGTGGTTGAGCCCCATCGAGCGGGCCGACCGGATCAGCAGCGGATCGACGCCCTTCACCCCGGCGATGGTGTTCAGCAGGATCGGCCAGGAGCACGCGTACAGCACCAGGGCGATCTTGGAGGTCTCCCCCAGGCCGAGGATGAGCACGAACACCGGCAGCAGGGCCAGCGCGGCGGTGTTGCGGAACACCTCCAGCAGCGGGCTGAGCAGCTCGGCGAGCGGCCGGTACCAGCCGATCAGCAGCCCGAGCGGGATGGCGGTGAGCACCGCCAGGCCCAGCCCGGCCAACGACCGGGTGAGGCTCGCGCCCACGTGCTCGGCGAGCTGCCCGCTGCGCAGCAACTCCCACCAGGCCACCAGCACCTCCGACAGCGGGGGCAGGAAGACCCGGTCGACCAGCCCGAACCGGGGTGCGCCCTCCCAGATCGCGGCCAGCGCGGCGATCGCGACGGTGCGGTGCAGCACCTTCGCGCCGACGCCGAGCAGTCGACCGGCGCGACCGGGAACGGCACCGTCGGTCGCAGCGCGGGGCGCGGTGGGTGGACCGACGAGTCGGGTGGGACGTTCGGCGATGTCAACCAACGCGGGCCTCCTCGGTATGGCGGACGCCGGTGCCCTCGGCCGCCTGGGCGGCCCGCACCTCGTCCCGCAGCAGGGTCCAGATCTGGTGGCGGTGGTGGCGGAACGCGTCGGTGGAGCGGACGTCCTCGACCGCGTCCCGGTCGCCGAGGTCGATGTCGATGACCTGTTTGAGCCGCCCGGGCCGGGACGTCAGCACCGCCACCCGCTGACCCAGGTAGACGGCCTCGTCGATGCCGTGGGTGATGAACACGATGGTCTTGCCGGTTCGGGCCCAGATCCGCACCAACTCGTCCTGCAACGAGTCGCGGGTCTGCGCGTCCAGGGCGGCGAACGGCTCGTCCATCAGCAGCACGTCCGGGTCGTACGCGAGGCTGCGGGCGATGGCCACCCGCTGCTTCATCCCGCCGGACAGTTCGTGCGGGTAGCGGTCGGCGAACCCGCGCAGGCCCACCAGGTCGAGGTGGTGCTCGATCAGGGCCGCACGATCGGCGCGGGGTACCCCCTTGGCCTCCAGGCCGAACGCCACGTTGCCGGCGGCGGTGCGCCAGGGCAGCAGCGCGTACTGCTGGAAGACGATGCCCCGGTCCAGGCCGGGACCGGTGACCCGCCGACCGTCGACGAGCACCCGCCCCGCTGTCGGCTCGGTGAGCCCGCCGAGCAGGTCGAGCAGTGTGGACTTGCCGCAGCCGCTGGGGCCGACGACGACAATGAACTCGCCGGGGCGTACCCCAAGGGTGACAGCGTCCAGCGCGGTGACCGCGCCGGCGCCGCCACGCCGGCTGGCGCGGACCGGGAAGGTCTTGCTCACCCGATCAAAGAGGATCTTGTCGGTGCTCACGCGTTCCCCCCGTCCACGAAGGGGTTGAACCGGTTGGTGTAGATGTCGCCGGGCTTCGGACGGTCGCCCTTGAGCTCGCCCTCGGCGGCGAGCCAGTCGATCCAGGTGCCGAACTCCTGCTCGCCGATCACTCCGCCACGGCCAGCGACCCCACTGCTCTTCCAGTAGGCGACCAGCGAAGGGTCCTCGTTGCGGCCGCGCTTGCCGATGATGTCCCGCATCCGGGCGACCACCGTCTCCCGAGGTTGGGTGCGGGCCCACTCGATGGCCTTGCCGACCCCGGTGACGAACGCCTTGACCGTCTCCGGGTTGCGCTTGATGAAGTCGTCGCGGAAGACGTAGGTGCCGCCGCTGAAGGCGCCGAGCAGCTCGTAGTCGGTGAAGATGGTGCGGATGCCTCCGCTGGCGACCGCCTTGTCGCGGATCACACCACCGAGCACCGCGACGTCGATCTGCCGCTGCCGCAGCGACTGCTCGGTGTTGACCGGTGGCAGGGCGACCAGCTCGACCTGCTTGATCTCGGCGGGGGTGAGACCGCCGCGGGCGAGCCAGGTCTTGAGCACGGCCTCGGCGTGCGCGCCGAGGGTGTTCATGCCTACCTTCTTGCCGATCAGGTCGCGAGGACTGCGGATCGGGCTGTCGTCGAGCACGTAGTAGCCCTGGAAGGTTTGCGCGTCCGAGCCGTAGTAGCTGACCACCGCGGTGATCGGGGCGTTGGCGGTGGCGAGCTTGACGATGGCGCCGTTGAAGGCGCCGCCGAAGTCGCTCTGCCCGGTGGCGGTGGCCTGGATGTCCTGCGGACCACCTGTGACGTTGCCGATCCACTTGAGCTTGACGTCGTCGAGGTAGCCGAGGTCGGCGGCGAGTTCGGGGAGGGTGACCTGACCGACCGAGCCCTGGTAGCGCAGCTCGCTGGCTTGGGCGCCGTCGGCTGCCGCGTCACCGCCGCAGCCGGTGGTGGCGGTGAGCACGACCAGCGCGGTAACGGCGGTGAGGGTACGTAGAACGGCACGACGGGGTGGGGACATGAGGAGTCTCCTGATCTGTCCACGATGGGAGCGGGGACGCCCGGGTGAGGGCGTGCGGGCACGCTGCTCCGCGTTGAGCGGGCGGGCGGTGGGAGTGCGGCGCTGGAGCCGAGCCGGATGGACCGGTCAGCTCAACAGAGCGCGCTCGCGTGCCGGACCAGGTCGACGTGCACACGAGCGGTGAGGAGAAGCTCATCCCGCTGCGACATGACCCCATGCTGCCCGGGATCGGAACGAGCGGTCAACGACCTTCCAGAAGATGGGACTTCTATCGCTGCCGATGTTACGGAGCGCCCCGACCAGGGTTTACCGTGCCGCAACACCTATCTGTTGAATAGAGATTGTCGTGCCTGGTGGGCCACCGTCCAGGGCGGACAGCGAGAGGGTTTCAAAAGTTGTCGGTTCGGGCATGTTCGATCTCGACACGGCAGGGAACGGTGACGAGGGGAGACCTCCGATGGGCCTCATGTTTCGCAAGCGCAAGAAGTACGGTCCGATCATCCTGAACTTCACCGAGAACGGCTTCTCCTCGTGGAGCATC
This sequence comes from Micromonospora sp. NPDC048842, assembly GCF_040649935.1. Classification (NCBI taxonomy): domain Bacteria; kingdom Bacillati; phylum Actinomycetota; class Actinomycetes; order Micromonosporales; family Micromonosporaceae; genus Micromonospora; species Micromonospora sp. NPDC048842. The sequence goes on from NZ_JBEZGK010000043.1 coordinate 15,710, forward strand.
AAGATCGGTCGCTGGTCCTGGAACTCCAAGGCCCGTGCGCACCGGGTCGACCTGCCGGGTCCGCTGAGCTGGAAGCAGGACAAGTCCCGGTCGTAAGCATCCCGGGAGTCGAGCGGGGTGCCGGTGATTCACCGGCACCCCGCTCGGCGTCTGCCCCCGCCCCACCCCGGCCCGGCCCGCCCTCGGCCCACCTCGGCGATCTTGCAGTTTCTGTCGCTGTTTTGCGTGGAATAGCCCTTATGCCGGAGCAGAAAGTGCAAGATCGCGTGGGCGGGGGGCGCGACGGGGGGCGCTCAGCGCGCCAGGGTGATGATCTCGTCGCCGGCCAGCCGCCCGGACTCGCGTTCGCGTCGCACGGCGCCGGCGTCGACAAGCTCGACGAGCGCCTGGTTGGCGTCGGCGGCACGGTAGACGGTCGCGGTGAGGGTGTGCCGGCGCAGCTCGGTCACCGGCCGCGGCCCGCCCGCCCGCAACTCGGCCAACAGCTCGTGGGCCAACGGTTCGAGGTCGGGATCACCGACCACGTCGACAGTCGTGCCGGTCGGGTCCAGCGGGTCGCGGTAGCGCACGCCGAGGTCCGCGGCGACCGCCCAGAGCGCGTCACGGACCGCCTCCAGGCTCCGGTCGGAGCGGCTGCCGAACGCGACCACCCCGGCGGCCTCTCCGCCGGACAGCACCGGTGCCACCTCGGCGACCAGGGGGAAGCCGGCAGAGACGAGCACGTCTCGGGCGCTGTCGGCGGTGTGCAGCAGCAGCTCTCCGGTCCGGCCGTTGGTAGCGGCGGTGAGCAGCTTCGGCGTCACGGCGCCGGGCAGATCCACGAAGGAGAACAGCGGCGCGCCGGCCGCCCCGGCGGCCTTCACCGCGACCGGCAGCCGGTACGGCTCACCGGGCAGCAGGTGCACTGTGACCTCGGCGGGCAGCTCCGCCTCGATCGGGCCCAGTCGGGCCGGCAGGTCGGCGGCGGCATCGGCCAGCACCAGCAGCGTCACCTGCCGGCCGCGCACCTGGTCACCGTGCGTGGCGACCAGGCGCAGCGCGGCCTCCACGCTGCCCGCGTCGGCGCCCGCGAGGGCTATGGTGGCCCGCCGGGAGCGGTGCAGGGCCGCGGGCAGCCAGGTCGTCAACTGGCGGACCAGCAGCTCGCGGAGGAAATCAGTGGTCCGGTCGGTCGGCATCGGTCCGTTCTACAGCACGGGCGGTCAGGCCGGGACGGAGATCCCCACCCCGCCCCGGGTCTGCCCGCCGTAACGCTGCCGCTCGGCGTCCAGGTCGAGCCGACCGATCTGCTTGCGGGCGGCCAGCGCGGTGTCGTCGAGCAGGTCGGCCGGGATCAGCCAGACCACCTCGAACTCGAGACCGTCCGGGTCCTTGCCGTAGAGGCTCTTGGTCGTGCCGTGGTCGGAGGTGCCGCCCAGTGCGCCGGCAGCGGCGAGCCGCTCGGCGGTGGCGGCCAGCTCGTCGAGCGTGTCCACCTCCCAGGCGAGGTGGTAGAGGCCGACGGTGGACCGGCCGGCTGTCGACCGCCCGGCGCCCGCGCCGATCTCGAAGAGGCCGAGGTCGTGGTCGTTGGTGGAGTCGGGGGCCTGGAGGAAGGTGGCGCCCCGGAAGCCGTCCGGGGTCATCGCCACCGGGCGGAAGCCCAGCACGTCGCTGTAGAACTCGACGCTGCGGGCGAGGTCACTGACGTAGAGGACCGCGTGGTTGAGCCGGTGGATACCCATGACCCGAGGCTAGCGCGGTTTAGTTGAACATTCAACCATCGGGAGTATGATGGCGGTCATGACCCGCTGGTTGGACCCCGACGAGCAGCGCACCTGGCGCGCGTACCTCACCGCCTCCCGGGTGCTGATGGACACTCTCGACCGTGAGCTGCAACGCGACGCGGGCATGCCGCACGCGTACTACGAGATCCTGGTCCAGCTCTCCGAGGCCCCCGGTCGTCAACTGCGCATGAGCCAGTTGGCGCAGGCCGCGGGGTCGTCGCGCAGCCGGCTCTCGCACGCCGTGGCCCGGCTGGAGGCCGCCGGCTGGGTGCGCCGCGAGGACTGCCCCACCGACCGGCGCGGGCAGATCGCGCTGCTCACCGACGAGGGTTTCGCCACCCTCGCGGCCGCCGCACCCGGCCACGTCGAGGGGGTACGCCAACACCTGTTCGACGCGTTGAGCCCCGCCCAGGTCGACCAGCTGCGCCGGATCAGCGAGACCCTGGCCGAGCACCTGACCGGATCCTGACCAATCGACACCGGCGCGGGTCTTGTACTTACCGTCGTCGGATGAGCACGATGGGGCGTGTCTTCCGGCTTCGGTGAACTGACTGATCAGGCGCACCACCTCGTGTCCTCCGGCGATCTTGCCGGAGCGCAGCAACTGCTGTCCGACGCGCTCACCGACGCCGACCCCCGCCCGGCCAACGCCACCCCCGAGCTGGCCGAGGCTGCCAGCCTCCAGGCGCGGGTGCTGATCGCCCTCGGCGAGCCGCACTCGGCCCGTGGGTGGGCCGCCTTCGCGTACGCGGCCACCACCCGCCTGCACGGCCGCGCCGACCCGCGCACCGTGGCCGCGGCGGCGACCCTGGCCGCGGTGCTGCACCGGGTCGGCAGCCACTCCCGGGCGGCGCGGCTCTACCAGGAAGTCATCATCGAGCTGACCGCGCAGGACGGCCCGGAGTCACTGCGGGTGCTCGCCGCGCACGCCGACCTGGCCACCGTCGAGTACGCGCGCGGCCAGTGCACTGTGGCGCGCGACCGCCTCCAGGACGCCTGGGAGCTGCACCGCGAGGTGTACGGCGACGGGCACCCCAGCGGCATCAAGATGCTGGCGCGGCTCGGGGCGATGCAGCGCGACTGCGGGCAGTTCGCCGAGGCGCACGACAACCTGGCGCTCGCCCGCGAGCTGTGCCGACAGCATCTGCCCGCCGACGACCCGCTCGCCACCCAGGTGGCGGCCCTGGCCCGGGCGGCGGCCAGTCCCGACCACGCCTGCGCGGACAACCCGCCGACAGCGCGGGACACACCGGTCGTCCCGGCCGCCCGCGTCCCACCGCACGGCGACGGGCCGACCGAATCCGGCTACCATCCGCAGGCAGCCGCACCCCACCACGCCGGGGCGGTGCCGAACCCCCGGCTGCCCTCCGACGAGGCGGTCGGGTCGACGGGCAGCAGATGGTCGACCGACGCGGCGGACGAGCCGTCGCCCCAGCCCACGGAGCCTCCGGTGCCGCCATCGGTGGTCGGGCTGGCCGGCGGCACGGAGGAGCGACCCGGGGTCTACCGACTGCACCGACCCGCAGACCCGTACGCGTCGCCCGACCCGCACCAACAGTCCGACCCGTACGCGCGGCCAGATCCGTACGCGCAGGTCGAGCCGTACACGCCGTCGCGGCTGCTGCCGGTGCCCGTGCACCGTGCACCGCCGGAGCAGCGCAACCGGCTGGTCCCGGTGCTGGTGGCCGGCGTGGTCGTGGTGCTCCTCGGCGCGGCGGCGGTGATCGCCGGGGTGGCCCGGGTCGACGGCGACGACGAACCGACCCCGCCGCCGGCCAGCGCCTCTCCCACCGCCGGCGCGCCGGCCAGCACCGCGCCTGCCCCGGGCGGCTCGGCACCCACGTCGGCTGCCGCCGCGGCGCCCGGCACCCCACCCAGCGCGGTGACCCTGCGCGACACCCGGGACAGCATCGCGCTGAACTGGACCTACCCGGCCGGCGGCGAGGGCCCGGTGGTCATCGCGGGCGGCCGCACCGGCCAGACCCACAACATCTTCGCGACGCTGCCCGCCGGCACCACCAGCTTCGTCATCTACGCGCTCAACCGCACCAACGACTTCTGCTTCACCGTCGCCGTTGCCTGGTCCACCGACACCGTGGCCCGTTCCAAGCAGGTCTGCACCCGCCGCCGCTGAGCCGCGGGAGGTCGCCGTAACGGGCCGCCTACCTTTGGCCGTCCTCGGCCGGCATCGCCGGCAGGAGCAGGCACACCCGTAGTCCTCGCTGCTCCGGCGCGTCGGTCAGTGTGATGCTGCCACCCGCACGGCGAACCAACTCCCGGACGATGGCCAGCCCCAGACCGGCGCCCCCGTCGTCGCGGGCTCGTCCGTCATCCAGCCGGGTGAACCGGTCGAAGACCCGCTCCCGGTCCGCCGCCGCGATCCCCGGGCCGTCGTCGGTCACCGTCACCAGGTGGTACGCCCCGACGCCAGGCCCGACAGTGGAGCCCGCCGTCGGCGTCGCCTCGGCCGCGAGCACGACACTGCCGTGCGCGTGGCGTACCGCGTTGTCGACCAGGTTGGCCAGCACGCGACGCAACTCCTCGACGGTGCCGATCGTCCAGAGCGGGCCCGCCGGCGGCGTCACCCGCACCGGCGGTGACGGATAGCGGGCGGCGACCTCGGTCAGCAACGCGCCCAGCTCCACCGGGCCGGCCCCCCGGGCCGCCGGAGTCTCGTCCAGGCGGGCCAGCAGCAGGAGATCGTCGACCAGGCGGCTCAACCGGTCGGTGTCGGCGAGCAGGTTGGCGGTCACCGCCGTCCAGTCCGTCCGGTCGGCGAGGCGCTGGGCCACCTCCAGCTCGGTCCGGATGTTTGTCAACGGGCTGCGCAACTCGTGCGCGGCGTCGGAGACGAAGGCCCGCTGCCGGACGCGGGCGGACTCCAGCCGCCCCAGCATGCCGTTGAGGGTGACCGCCAGGCGGTGGATCTCGTCGGCCGACGCCGGCACCGGCAGCCGGCCGGCGCCGGCCCTGCCGGTGATCTCCTCGGCACCTCGACGTAACGCCTCCACCGGCCGCAGGGTCGCCCCCACCACCCGCCACGCCACCCCGGCCAGCACGGCCACCAGCAGCGGGAACGCCACCAGCAGGATGGTCCGGACCACATGGGTGCTGTGCCGCACGTCGGCCATCGAGCGGGCGACCAGCACTGTGAGCGGGTCGGCCGCGGTGCCGGCGGGTACGGCGACCACCCGGACCGGGCCGACGAGCCCGACCCGCTCGGCCGGCACCTCCAGCCGCTGCCGACCGTCGCGGTTCAGCCGCTCCGGGCGGACCATCGGCACCAGGCGGTCGGCGTCGATCGAGGCCGCCCGGATCCGTCCCTGGGCGTCGACGACCTGCACGCGAACCTGCCCGCCGGCCACCGGCAGCGGATCGGGCAGCGCGTCCTCGGCGGCGAGCAGGGCGACCGCGTCGGCGGTGCGGAACGCCTCGGTGTCGACGGTGCGCTGGAGCACGAAGCCGAGCGCGCCGAGCAGCACCACCCCGCCCAGGGCCAGCCCGATGGTGAGACCGACCACACCGATCGCCATGAGTCGCCCGCGCAACCCCAGGACCGGCATCCGGCCGAGCCTGACCCGACGGGTGGCGGCCGGGCCGTCGGCCGTCACGTCGCCAGCCGGTAGCCGGCACCCCGGACCGTCTCCAGCCGGTCCCGGCCGAGCTTGCGGCGCAGGTAGCCGACGTACACCTCGACGGCGTTCGGCGCGGTCTCCAGGCTGGCGTCCCAGACGTGGTCCAACAACTCGACCTTGGAGACGACCTGGCCCGGTCGGCGCATCAGGTAGTCCAGCAACGCGAACTCCCGCGCGGTCAGCGCCACCTCGGCGTCCGCCCGGGTCACCCGCCGACGAGCCGGGTCCAGCCGCAGGTCACCGACCGCCAGCACGGTCGGGCGCTCCGGCGCGCCCCGACGCAGCAGGGCCCGGAGCCGGGCCAGCAGCACCACGTACGAGAAGGGTTTGGTCAGGTAGTCGTCGGCGCCGCAGTCGAGGCCGTCGGCCTGGTCGTACTCGCCGTCCTTCGCGGAGAGCATCAGCACCGGCAACCAGTGCTGCTCCGCGCGCAGCCGCCGGACCAACTCGTACCCGGAGAGGCCGGGCAGCATCACGTCGAGGATCATGGCGTCATACCCGCCGTGCCGGGCCGCGTCCAGGCCCGCCGGGCCGCTTGCCGCCACGTCGACAGCGAACCCCTCCGCCTGGAGACCGCGTTGCAGGGCAGCCGCCAACCGGGCCTCGTCCTCCACCACCAGCACCCGCACAGCTCAAGGGTGCCACCCCGGTCAATCGGCGCGGTTCGGTGTCCTCAGCGCGTTCACAGCACGGAGGAGGCAGGATGGCCGCAGGAGGTGCCACCATGTCCGTCCTGAGAAGTCGTCCCGTCCTTCGTTGGCTGGTTCCGGCCACCGCGGCCGTCGCCGTCATCGGCGGGGGCGCGGCGATCGGCACGTTCGCCGCCGAGGCCGAGCCGAGCCTGCCGCCCCGAACCGCCGCTCAGCTCCTCGTCGACCTGCAGACATCCCGGCTGGAGGGGCTGTCCGGGACCGTGGTGCAACGCGCCGACCTCGGCCTGCCGCCCCTCGTCGGGCTGGTTCCCGGCAACGAGCTGACCACCCTGCTGACCGGCACCCACACCCTGCGGGTCTGGTATTCCGGGCCGGACCAGCAACGGGTCGCGCTGATGGACACGCTGGGCGAGCAGGACATCATCCGCAACGGCCGGGACCTGTGGACGTGGCAGAGCCGCAGCAACACCGCCACCCACCGCGCACTGGGCGGCGACGCCGGGGCCTGGAAGCCCGCCCCCGAACCGGCAGCGAGCCTACCGGCCACCCCGCAGCAGGCCGCCGACCTGGCCTTGGGCGCGATCGACCCGAGCACCGAGGTCAGCGTGGGCCGGTCGGCCACCGTGGCCGGCCAGGACGCGTACGAGTTGGTGCTCCAGCCGCGCGACAAGGACTCCCTGGTGCACGAGCTGCGGATCGCCATCGACGCCGAGCAGCACGTGCCGCTGCGCTTCGAGGTGCTCGCGAAGGGCAGCGACCGGCCGGCGTTCGAGGTGGCCTTCACCCAGGTCGACTACCGCCGCCCGGACGCCGACCAGTTCCGCTTCAACCCGCCGCCCGGCGTGACTGTCGACGAGGAGAAGGCCGAGCGCCCGACGGGCAAGCCCGGTCACGTCGAGCCGTCCGGTGACCCGCAGCTCCGCGCCGTGGGCGAGGGCTGGACGACAGTGCTGGTTGGCCGCCTGGACGGGGCCGATGCCGGCCGGAAGCCCGCCACGAAGTCGGCCGCTCCCCCGGCCGGCGCCGGTCCGGACCTGGACATGTCGAAGCTGCTCGGCGGGCTACCGACGGTCAGTGGCGACTGGGGCAGCGGTCGACTTCTCACCAGCAAGCTGTTCAGCGTGCTGCTCACCGACGACGGCCGGGTGCTCGCCGGAGCGGTGACGCCGGAGCGGCTCTACCAGGCCGCGCGCGGCTGATCTCCGCGGTGTTCGCGCCGGGTCGACCTGACGGTCGGCCCGGCGCTTCGCTGTGGGTCAGGCCGAGGTCAGGAGACGCCGAGGGCGTTGAGGTACGCGTCGGCGAGGACAGCGTGGCCGGGCAGGTACGGGTGGACCCGGTCGTCGGCCCAACGCGTCGCCGGACTCACCGCCAGCACCCTGTCGAACGCCGCCTGGTTGGGCACGTGCACCGCGGCGAACTCGGTGGCCAGCCCCGCCACCACCGCCGCGTACCGGTCGGTGTCGGCGCGTTGTGGCACGCTCCGGTCGGCCTCGATGAAGAACGGGTCACCGAGGATCAGTCGGCAGCCGGTGGCGTCGACCGCCCGACGCAGCAGGTCACGCAGGGTGCGCTCGTACTCCTCGATGCCGACTGCCTCATCCGGTCGGTCACCGTAGTGCCGCCAGATGTCGTTGATGCCGATCATCACCGCGAGCCAGTCGGGGCGCTCGGCGATGGCGTCGTCGTCCCAGCGGGCGGCCAGGTCCCGCACCGTGTCGCCGCCCACACCCCGGTTGACCCACTCCAACTCCAACTCCGGGTGCCGGGCGTCGACCAGGGCGCGCACGAGACTCACATATCCGCTGCCGTAGGGCGCGGCGACGTCGCGTCGACCACAATCGGTGATGCTGTCCCCGATGAAGACCACCCGTTGCCCGGTCCGCAGGATCATCCGCCGCCACCTCGCGATCACCGGCGCGCCGGACCGCCCGGACCGCCCGGCTTGGTGAGAACCGGCGGAACGCGCTATCTTCAACAGTTCGAAGGCACAAAAAAGAACGGCTAAAAGCCGTTCCTGCAAAGGATTCTAATCTTTAGGGAGACGGCTTGTCAAGGCACTCCGGCGGTTCCGGCGAATTGCCGCTCGACGACGAGATCGGTCGCGAGCAGGAGTACGTCTCGATGCTCTACAACCGGCTGGACCAACTGCGTGAGCAGGCCGCCCACCGGCTCACCGCCGAGCTGCACAACACCGGCGGCACTCTCCAGGACCGCTCGCAGCGCGACAGCTCGGTAGCGATGTACGCCGATCAGGTCGAACAGTTCTCCGCCGTGGAGAACGGGCTCTGCTTCGGCCGTCTCGACGGCGACGACGACTCCCGCCACTACATCGGCCGGATCGGCATCTTCGACACCAGTGGTGACTACGATCCGCTGCTGATGGACTGGCGGGCACCCGCCGCCCGCCCGTTCTACCTCGCCACCGCCGCGAACCCGCAGGGCGTACGCCGTCGCCGGCACCTACGCACCCGGCAGCGCAAGGTGACCGGGCTCAACGACGAGGTGCTCGACATCGACACCGCCTCCCCCGGCGCCCACGAGGAGCTGACCGGTGAGGCGTCGTTGCTCGCCGCGCTCAACGCGGGCCGTACCGGCCGGATGCGCGACATCGTCGAGACGATCCAGGCCGAGCAGGACGAGGTCATCCGCGCGGAACTCCCGGGCGTGATGGTGGTCCAGGGCGGCCCCGGCACCGGCAAGACCGCCGTCGCGCTGCACCGGGCGGCGTACCTGCTCTACACCCACCGCCGGGAACTCTCCAGCCGTGGCGTGCTGCTGGTCGGCCCGAACGCGACATTCCTGCGCTACATCTCCCAGGTGCTGCCGACGCTGGCCGAGACCGGCGTGCTGCTGCGTACCCAGGGTGATCTCTTTCCCGGGGTGAGCGCCCAACGGGCCGAGCCGGCCGGGACCGCAGCGCTCAAGGGCCGCGCGGTGCTGGCCGAGGTGTTGGCGCTGGCCGTACGGGACCGGCAGTGGGTGCCGGACGAGCCGCTGGAGATCGAGGTCGAGCGGGAGACGCTCACCCTCGACCCGGAGATCGTTCGCGCCGCCCGGGACCGGGTCCGCCGCGCCGACCGACCGCACAACCTGGCCCGCGCGCTGTTCGACGTGGAAATCGTGCACGCGCTCGCTGACCAGGTGGCCGAACGAATCGGCGCCGACCCGCTCGGCGGGGACAACCTCCTCGACGAGGCGGACCGCGCCGAGATCCGCCGCGAGCTGCGCGAGGAGACGGAGATCCAGGCCGCCCTGGACCGGCTGTGGCCGGTACTCACCCCGCAGCGGCTGCTCGCCGACCTCTACGCCGACCCGGACCGGATCGCCGCCGCCGCGCCGATGCTCAGCGAGGACGAGCGGGCGCTGCTGCGCCGTGAGCGCGGTGGCTGGACGCCGGCTGACGTCCCGCTGCTGGACGAGGCCGCCGAACTGCTCGGCGAGGACGAACGCGCCGCCGCCGCCCGCCGGGACCGCATCCGGGTGATGGAACGGGAGTACGCCGAGGGCGTGCTGGAGATCGCCAGGGGTTCCCGCTCGATCGACGTCGAGGACGAGGCCGAGGGTGGTGAGATCCTCGGCGTGACCGACCTGATCGACGCGGATCGGCTGTTGGAGCGGCAGGAGGAGGCCGACCGGCTGACCACCGCTCAGCGGGCCGCCGCCGACCGCACCTGGGCGTTCGGCCACGTGATCGTGGACGAGGCGCAGGAGCTCTCGCCGATGGCCTGGCGACTGCTGATGCGCCGCTGCCCGAGCCGGTCGATGACGATCGTCGGGGATGTCGCACAGACCGGCGCACTGAGCGGCACGCCGTCCTGGGCGGACGCCCTAGCCCCGTACGTCGAGCAGCGGTGGCGGCTCACCGAGCTGACTGTCAGCTACCGCACTCCCGCCGAGATCATGGCGGTCGCCGCCGAGGTACTGGCCGAGATCGACCCGGCACTGCGGCCGCCGCGCTCGGTGCGGGAGAGCGGCGTACCGCCGTGGGACCGGACGGTGCCCGACAGCCGGTTGGCGGCGGAGTTGGTCGCCGAGGCCACCCGGGAGGCGGCCGGGCTGACCGAGGGGCGGCTCGGGGTGCTCGTGCCGGCCGGCCGGGTGGGTGAGTTGGGTGCGGCGGTGACCGCCGCCCTGCCGGAGGCCGCCGTCGGCGAGCATCCGGAGCTGGAGAGCCGGGTGGTGGTGTTGACGGTCGCGCAGGCCAAGGGGTTAGAGTTCGACTCGGTGCTGGTGGTCGACCCGGACCGGATGGTGGCCGAGTCCCCCCGCGGGCGCAGCGACCTGTACGTGGCCCTGACCCGCGCCACCCAACGACTGGGTGTCCTCCGCCCGGCGAGCTGACCACGAAACCCGCCGTCCCCACCGAGTTGTCGCTCGGCGGGGACGGCGGGTGGGGTCAGTCGTTGGATTTGTCTCTGATGGACTTCGCTGGGCCGGTTGCCGACGTGGACTGGTCGCTGGTGCCGCCGCCCATCGGGGTGCTGAGGCCGCCGGTGGTGGCATCGCCGGTGGTGGTCGGCGCGACAGTGCCCGGGTGTCGCTCCGGCTGTCGGGCCACCCGGCGTACGCTCGCCGGCCCGGCGGTGCCACCGGTGGTGGTCACCGCGCCCTGCCCGCCGACGGGGCCACCGTCGCGCAACACCTGTGGGTCGATCCGTTCCTTCGCTGGATCGAACGGGTCATCGCGCTGGATCTGACTCTCCACATCGGTGCGGGGCACAGTCACCTCGTCGAGGGCGCCCTTGCCGTACACGCCGCCGGCGATCCGATCCTCGGCCTCGCGGGCGGCGTCCTGCCGCATGTCGTCCTCACGCACGTCCATCACCTCGCAGAAGCTGTGGAACTGACTGCGTGCCCGGCCACCGGCCGACCAAACCCGGCGTGACCGGGAGGTCGTCACGGCGGTTCACCGGCACGCCGCCCGCTGGCCGCCTGCCCGCTGCCCGAGATGTCCATGCTGTCCCGCGACCGGTGGGAGATGCCCGCCGGCAGGAGGGGATGACAGCGTGCGCACAGTACGCCGTACCGCCGTCGCGGCCCTGGTGGCCGCGACGGTGACGACCGGGCTCGCGGTGCCCGCCCAGGCAAAGCCACGACCGGACCGGACATTCGACGTGCAGGCCCACCGGGGTGGCCTCGGGCTGCGGGTGGAGAACACTCTCGCCTCCTTCGGCAACGCCCTCCAGCTCGGGGTGAGCACCCTCGAACTGGACGTGCAGATCACCGAGGACGGCCAAGCCGTCGTCACTCACGACCGCAAGGTCACCGGCACCAAGTGCGTCGACACCACACCGGTGACGCCCGGCGACCCGGAGTTCCCGTACGTCGGGAAGTACATCAACACGCTCAGCCTGGCCCAGGTGCGCTCGCTCGACTGCGGCTCCAAGACGCTGTCGGACAAGCCCGGCCAGCTCGCCGTCCCCGGTGCCCGGATGCCGCTGCTGCGTGAGGTCTTCGCGCTGGTCAACCGCTACCAGGCGAAGGACGTGAAGCTCAACGTCGAGACCAAGGTCGAGGCCGGCGCGCCGACCGAGACCGCCCCCCGTGAGCAGTTCGTCCGGGTCACCGCGGGCGAGATCCGCGCCGCCGGGCTGCTCAGGCAGGTCACCATCCAGAGCTTCGACTGGGGCGCGCTGATGCGCATGCGTCAGGTCGAGCCGAAGCTGCCGCTGGTCGCCCTGACCAACTACGACTTCCTCCAGACCGGTCAGCCGGGTGCCTCACCGTGGCTGGGCGGGCTGGACATCGACGACTTCGGCGGCGACCCGATCACGGCGATCCGCAGCTTCGGCGCCAGCGCCTTCTCGCCGGTGCACGGGATGCCGCAGAACGGCACTGTCCCCGACCCGGGCTACAAGCCGTACGTCACAAAGGAGATGGTCGCCCACGCGCACCGCTACGGGATCAAGGTGATCCCATGGACTGTCGACGACGTGCCGACCATGACCAAGCTGATCGACGACGGTGTGGACGGCATGATCACCGACTACCCGGACCGGTTGCGCGGCGTGCTGGCGCAGCGTGGTTACCGGCTGCCGAAGGCGTACACGGCGCCGTTCGACATCCAGGCGCACCGAGGCGGTCGGGCCACCCGGCCGGAGAACACCCTGCCGGCGTTCGCGAACGCGCTGTCCAACCGGGCCATCTCCACCCTGGAGCTGGACACCAACGTGACCGCCGACGGCAAGCTCGTGGTGCTGCACGATCGCACCGTCAACGGGTCGCACTGCGTCGACACCGCCCCGGTGCGCCCGGGAGACCGGAAGTTCCCGTACGTGGGCAAGTCGGTGCACGAGTTGACACTGGCGCAGCTCAAGACCGTGGACTGCGGTACGAAGACGCTGCCCGAACTGCCCGCCCAGGTGCCCGCGCCCGGTGCCCGGATCCCGACCCTGGACGAGGTATTCGCCCTGGTGAAGGCGAGTGGCCGCACCGACATCGGAATGAACATCGAGACGAAGATCAGCCCGGTGGTGAACGACACCGAGCCGTACCGCAGCTTCACCCGCAAGCTCGTCGACGCGATCCAGCGGGCCGGCTTCACCAGCCGGGCCACCATCCAGTCGTTCGACTGGCGCACCATCACGTACGCCCGGCAGCTCGACCGGCGGATCGGCACTGTCGGCCTGGTCTGGCAGTACGGTCCGGCCGAGTGCGCGACCCTCGCCGACGAGTGCTCGCTGGAGGCGGTCTACGGCAACCCGTCGGTGAAGAGCCCGTTGACCGGTGGACTGGACTGGTGGAAGTACCAGGACCTGGGCAAGCTGACCCGGGCCGCGGGCGCCGGCACGGTCTCCGCCAACTGGCAGGTGCACGACCCGAAGCAGGGCACCGTCGCCTCGACCGACTGGTACCTGCGGGAGAACCCGGCATACTTCCACGAACCGGACGTTCGGACCCTGCAGACGCGCTACGACCTGAAGGTGATCCCGTACACGGTGGATGACGCGACTGTCATGCAGCGGGTCATCGACCTGGGCGTCGACGGCATCATCACCGACGACCCGGACCTTCTGGTGAGCGTGGCGACCCGCAACGGCCTGCGCTGAGCCGTCGACCACCCGATCGCCGGCCGGATTTTTCCGGCCGGCGATCGGTGTTACCTGGTCAGTGGCCTCGGGTAGTCGGGGGTTGTTCCCCGCCACGAAAGCGAACCGTGCCGTGGCCGACACGCGGTAGCGGGGCGAGGGAATGCAGGTACGACTCATCGCATCCTGAGGAGGACCAGATGAGCACGCAGGCTGCTTCCACCCGGCCGATGAACCGGCCCATGAACGACCCGCAGAACCCCGCGTCGATGCGGGACATGCCGACCCAGCAGATGCCGTCAATGCGCGACGGGCACCGAGACCCGATGCCGTCGCCGGGTACGGAGACCAAGCAGGCGTTCCTGACGACGGAATTCTGGGTCTACGCCGCCGCGGTCGCGCTCGTGGTGATCGCCGCGTTCTGGAAGGGCACCACAGCCAACGGGCTGAACATCAACAACCCGAACCAGGCGTGGCTGTTCCTGACCATCCTGACTGGTGGTTACCTGGTCAGCCGTGGACTGTCGAAGGCTGGCTCCGCGCGCCGATCCGGCCGGGAACGCAACAAGCACTGACGCGTCACGCGTGAGACAGTGGCCTCCGGGACAACTCCCGGAGGCCACTGTCGTCGTTTGTGGACCGGTTACTCGTCGCCACCGAAGTCGCCGAAGTCGCCCTCGAACGATTCTTCGATCATCTCGCCGGCGATCATGCCACCGGCGACACCCAGCGCGGCGCCGGCCACCATGCCGCCCATGCCGTGCCCGCGGCTGTGGCCGTGGCTCGGGCCGTACTGGGAGCGTAGGCTGCCGTAGCGGGACGTGGTTTCGCGCAGCCAGCCGTCGACGACCTGCGCCCAGTCCACCCGGTCAACGTCGGTGTGCGACACCTGGTAGCGACCGAACGCGTCGTGCCCGGCGCTGAGGAAACCGCCGCGCTTGTCGCACTCCAGGATGACCTCCACACCGCGCTGGCTGGTCACGAAGGTCAGCTCGACCTCCCGGATGGTGCTCGCGTACTGCGGGGAGGCGAAGAACTCGATCTCCTGGTAGAACGGCAGCGTCTGCTGCACGCCCCGGATGTGGCCACGCTCCAGGTCGGCGTGCTTGAACCGGAAGCCGAGCCGCTGGAACGCCTCCAGGATCCGCTCGTGCACCGGTAGCGGGTGCACCGCCACCTGGTCCAGGTCGCTCTTGTCGACCGCGCGGGCGATCGCCAACTCGGTGCGCAGACCCATCGTCATACCGTGCAGGCGCTGGCCGTACACGTCGGTGATCGGGGTCTCCCACGGCACCGGCAGCTGGAACGGGATCGAGAGCTGCTGCTTCGGGGCGAGTACGAGCGACCCGCTGACGGCCATGCGGTGGAACTCCATAGTGCCCGCGTACTCGGTGTCGTGTCCCTCGACCTCGACCCGGGTGACCAGGCCGATCACCACCTGCTCGATGGCTGCCTCAGCGTCACCGCCGACGAGGTTGACCTGCCCGTCGAGGGTCAGGCCGGGCCGGGTGTTGGGGTTGGTCAGCACGGTGTCCACGCTGGGACCGCCCACACCGAACGCGCTCAACATCTTCTTGAAGACCATCGGAACTCCTGTGCGACGCCGACCGCTCCAGGCTGGAGTCGGACGTTGACTCGAAGGGCACCCTATCCAGCACCCCTGTGAGGTGGCTGTGAAGCGGCCGCGCCGAAGCCGCGCGCGTCGGCGCTTGACTCGGCGCCGCTTGATCGACTCGGGTTCCTGAAAACCGGGGCATCCCGGCGACCAGGACGCCCCGACTTCCGTGAACCCGAGTTGACCTGCGCCCTCACATCCGCGATCACCTGCTCGGCCGCCCGATGCCCGCCTTCCGTTCCGCGTCAGCGGAGGGGCGGATGTCCGTCGACGAGCCTTTGGAGCTGATGTCGCAAACGAATCAGGCGTTCGACCTTTCGCTGCACAGCCCACCAGCCCGCGATCGGTCAAAGAGCGTCGACGGCGACGCGGGCCGCCGAGCGCAGCCCAGACCGAACTTCCGCACTGCCGCATACCGAGAGGTGGCGTTAGCGGAGGTGATCGACTCGCGTTCACGGAAGTCGGGGCGTCCTGGTCGCGGTGACACCCCGACTTACAGCAACCCGAGTCGATCACGCATCAGGGCGCGAAATCG
The DNA here is from genome assembly GCF_040649935.1 of Micromonospora sp. NPDC048842. NCBI lineage: Bacteria > Bacillati > Actinomycetota > Actinomycetes > Micromonosporales > Micromonosporaceae > Micromonospora > Micromonospora sp. NPDC048842. Next base: position 30,945 of record NZ_JBEZGK010000043.1, read on the forward strand.
CCGTCCTTCACCCCGTTGACGAAGGCCATCCAGCCGTCTGCCGGGTAGACGAGGGTCGCTGCTGCGCGATCCTTGCTGTCCCGAACCGCCACTCGGCCGGAATCATCCATTACCGGTCCCGCCTCGACACAGTTGCCGCCGTTGTCGGGGCTCTTGGTGCTGATATGCCAGGCGATGGGCATGGACTCGCTCATGACAGCTCCTCCGCGAGTGCTGCGATCAGCTTCGCCGACTCGTTCGCGCTGAGTGCGGCCTCCCGAAGGCGATCGTACGCGCGGACGTAACGCAGGGCTCTATCAGACTCGAGAAATAGCCGCCCTCCGAGGGTCTCCGCATGGGCCACATCCGAGTACGGGGCAGGCATCTTGAAGAGCCAGAACGTGCCGTCCAAGCCCGCGTGCAGCCCTAGCGTGAGCGGGACGACGCGGATCTCGATACTGGGTCTTCTAGCCGGTCCTGCGAGGTGGGCGAGTTGAGCGGCCATCACACTTCTGCTCATCACCGGGCGCCGTAGCGCGGCTTCCTCAATGATGACGGCGAGTCTCCTCGGCGACGGACCGTACAGGAGACGTTGCCGGTCCATCCGGAGCTGTACCCACTTGCGGATCTCCACCTCGCTGGCCGAGCTGGGCTCTGCGTTCCTGATGACTGCTTCGGCATAATCACGCGTCTGGAGCAGGCCGGGTATTAGGAGCGCGGCATAGGTGCAGACTTGTTCGGCTCTCGACTCCAACCAGGGAAAGTCGATGAAC
>NZ_JBEZGK010000044.1:0-27790 GCF_040649935.1 Micromonospora sp. NPDC048842
CGGGGCGGCGGGGCGCGGCGGGGCGGCGGGGCGCGGCGGGGCGCGGCGGGGCGGCGGGGCGCCGGGGGTGCGGAGGGCGTGTCCCGTGGGGCTGGTGGGAAGGGCGCCGGTTAGGGTGTCGAACACACGTACTGCTGACGGCTGGGGAGGGAGCGGCGTGCGCGTGCTCGGTGTGGACCCGGGGTTGACCCGGTGTGGAGTGGGCGTGGTCGAGGGTGTGCCCGGCCGGCCCTGCACCCTGGTCGCCTACTACGTGGTCTACACCGACCCGGCCGACGACCTGGCGTTGCGCCTGTTGCACCTGGACCGGTCGCTGAACAAGCTGGTCGCCGAGCATCAACCGGAGAGCGTTGCCGTCGAGCGGGTGTTCAGCCAGCACAACGTTCGTACCGTGATGGGCACCGCGCAGGCCAGTGGCATCGCCGTGCTGGCCGGGGCGCGGGCTGGGCTGCCCGTGCAGACGTACACCCCGAGCGAGGTGAAGGCCGCTGTGACCGGGTCCGGTCAGGCCGACAAGGCGCAGATGACGGCCATGGTGACCCGGCTGTTGCGGCTGGCCGAGCCGCCGAAGCCGGCGGACGCCGCCGACGCGCTGGCCCTGGCCATCTGCCACGTGTGGCGCGGCGGGACCCGGTCCAAGATCGCCGCCGCTGCCGACCGGGCACGACGAGGAGGAGCACGATGATCGCCAGCGTGCGCGGCACGGTGACCGCGACGGGTCCGGACCAGGCCGTGATCGAGGTCGGCGGGGTCGGGCTCGCCGTGCACTGCGCCCCGGGGACCCTCGCGGAGCTGCGGGTCGGCCAGGTCGCCCGGCTCGCCACCAGCTTGATCGTGCGGGAAGACTCGCTGACCCTCTACGGCTTCGCCGACGACGACGCCAAGTCGCTGTTCGAGCTGCTCCAGACCGCCAGTGGGGTCGGCCCGCGACTGGCCCAGGCGGTGCTGGCGGTGCACACCCCGGACGCGGTGCGCAAGGCGATCGCCAACGCCGACACGGCCGCCCTGACCCGCGTACCCGGGATCGGTAAGAAGGGCGCGGAACGCCTGGTGCTGGAGCTACGTGACCGCATCGGGCCGGTGCCGATCGGCGCCGACGGGGCGGCCGGGGTGACCCGCGGCAGCTGGCCCGACCAGGTCCGGCAGGCGTTGGTGGGGCTGGGTTGGACGGCCGGGCAGGCCGATCAGGCGGTGGCCGCGGTCGCGGAGTCGATCGAGGGTGAGACACCGCCGGTGCCGGTCCTGCTCAAGCAGGCCATCCGACTGCTGGGCCGCACGCGATGACCGCCCGGACCGTGCGATGAGCGCGAGGAGTGAGCCGGGTTTGCGAGCCCCGCAGTCGCGAATGAAGGTGGCACGATGAGCGAGACCGAGGGGCTCGTCTCGGCGTACGTCAGCGACGCCGATCGGGACGCGGAGGCCACGGTACGGCCGAAGCGGCTGGCCGAGTTCATCGCCCAGGACCGGGTACGCGACCAGCTCGACCTGTTGTTGCAGGGCGCCATGCGGCGGGGGTCGCCGCCGGATCACATCCTGCTCTCCGGCCCACCCGGGTTGGGCAAGACGAGTCTGGCCAACATCGTCGCCGCCGAGTTGGGCGCGGGCATCCGCGTGACCAGCGGCCCGGCGATCGAGCGTTCCGGTGATCTGGCGGCGATCCTGACCAGCCTCGCCGAGGGCGACGTGCTCTTCATCGACGAGATCCATCGGATCGCGCGGCCGGCCGAGGAACTGCTGTACAGCGCGATGGAGGACTTCCGGGTCGACGTGGTGGTGGGCAAGGGGCCCGGCGCGACGGCGATCCCGCTGGACGTCGAGCCGTTCACCCTGGTCGGCGCGACGACCCGCTCGGGCCTGTTGACCGGGCCGATGCGGGACCGGTTCGGCTTCGTGGCGCACCTCGACTTCTACGCCCCGGCGGATCTGGAGACGCTGCTGCACCGTTCGGCGCGGATCCTGGGCGTGCCGATCACTCCGGAGGGCGCTACCGAGATCGCCGGTCGGTCCCGGGGCACGCCGCGGATCGCGAACCGGCTGCTGCGCCGGGTCCGCGACTACGCCGAGGTTCGGGCGGACGGGGTGGTCGATCTCGACACCGCCCGCGCGGCCCTGATCGTGTACGACGTGGACGCGCTCGGCCTGGACCGGTTGGACCGGGCGGTGTTGACCGCGTTGGTCGACTCGTTCCGAGGCGGTCCGGTCGGGTTGTCCACCCTCGCCGTGGCGGTGGGGGAGCAGCCGGACACTGTCGAGGAGGTCTGCGAGCCGTTCCTGGTGCGGGCCGGGCTGTTGGCCCGTACGCCCAGGGGTCGGGTGGCGACTGAGGCCGCTTGGCGGCATCTGGGGCGCACGCCGCCGAATGGTACATTTGGTGTGGATAGTCCACCTGTGCCCGACTTGTTCTCCTTGGATGTCGATCAGCCGTGATGTGAACGTGATCTGTGCCGCATTCGGCGTTCCCAGGTGCAGGGTTTAGACTTCGCCGCGGTCTGTACAGGACGTGAGAATCCGCCTCCGCTCCGGCACCCCGGTGCCGGGCAGGTGGCCAATGGGAAGGTCAGTAACCGTGCAATTGGCAGCAGCGGGTGGCGGGGCCGGCGGTATCACGCCGATCCTGATGATCGCCCTGCTCTTCGGTGTCATGTACTTCATGATGATCCGGCCCCAGCAGAAGCGCCGCAAAGAGGCGGAGGCGATGCAGTCCAACCTCGGCCCCGGCGACGAGGTCGTGACCATCGGCGGGCTCTACGGCACTGTCACCGGCATCGAGGACGACACCGTCCTGATCGAGGTCGCCCCGGGCGTGCAGACCCGGTACGCCCGCCCGGCCATCGCACGGGTGGTCACCCGCGCGGAGCTGCCGAGCGAGCCGGTCACCGAGGACGCGGACACCGTCAAGGACTGACCCCTCCCCTCGGGAGCGGCGATTGCGGCGTACGGCCGGTCGGCCGGCTTCCGGGTCGTCGCGCCCGAACGGGGCAGCGGGCGAGACGTGAAAACTGGATAGTTGGGTCGACGCCGGGCGTCGGCACGTTCCCGTGACCGTCGGCGTTCCGCGCCGGGGTGCCCGGTCCTCGTGTCGGCATTCCGTCGGCTCAAGGCAGACCCGTCGGGCGGGACCCCCGGCCCGACACCGCCGCCGCTGCGACAGCGGCGCGACCGTACAGGGAGACAGGACAGCCGTGGCACCACCTCAGGGACAGATGCGCCCCGGGCGGCAGCTCGCCGTGCTCGGGTTCATCTTCGTGGTCCTCTATCTTTTGGTGTTCTTCGCCGGCGCCAGCGGCAGCTGGAAGGACCGGCTCGAGCCCAAGCTCGGCCTGGACCTCATCGGCGGCACGCGGGTGACGCTGGAGGCGACCAACAGCGTCGACGGCAAGCCCCCGACGGCGGAGAACCTCGAGGAGGCCCGCGAGATCATCGAGAGCCGGGTCAACGCGTTCGGCGTGGCCGAGGCCGAGGTGGTCACCGAGGGCAACCGCAACATCGTCATCTCCCTGCCCGGTGAGAACCGGAACCTGGACGACGTGGGCGAAGCGGCTGAGCTGCGCTTCCGCAAGGTGCTCAAGGGCGCCGACGGCAGTGGGACGGCCGCCGTGCCGCCCGCCGCCACGCCGGCCCCGTCCGGTAGCGCCGCCCCGACCGGCAGCGCGACCCCGACCGGCAGCGCGACCCCGACCCCGACGGGCAGCGCCTCGCCGAAGGTGACCTCGTCGCCCAGCGGCGGTCAGGGCGGCATGGCCCCGGCGTCGCCCAGCGCCACGCCGACCCCCTCCGCGTCCGCCACGGCCTCGCCGAGCGCCGCCGCGCCCAGCGCCAGCGCCGAGCCGGTGCCGGCCAGCGTCGAGGAGCAGCGCAAGGCCATCGAGCAGAAGGTCGGCGCCGCCGCGTGGCAGGCCGCCAACGGGTTGCAGGCCCCGGCCGACCTGACCGCCGACCCGTCGCTGGCCGAGAAGCTCAAGCCGTTCGGCACGCTGTCTCCGCAGGAAGTCGCGGTGCTGCCGGCGCAGATGCAGTTCAACGTGCCGACGATCGGCTGCACGCAGCTCGACCAGCGCCCCCCGGCGTCGATCTCCGACCCGAAGCAGCAGGTGGTCTCCTGCGAGGACGGCGCATCCAAGTATCTGCTCGACCAGGCCAAGGTCGAGGGCACCGACGTGTCCGACGCCGACGCGGTGCTCGACCAGACCAACGCCTGGGTGGTCAGCCTGGACTTCACCGGCGACGGCCAGGGCAAGTGGACCTCGCTGACCCGTGAGGCGTTCAACAACGAGGGCCAGGCCTGCGACGCGACAGCGCTGGGCCAGGACGGCAAGTGCCGGGTGGCCGTCGTACTGGACAACAAGATCGTCTCCTCCCCGGAGATCCAGGGCGTGCTGACCGGCAACTCCCAGATCACCGGCACCTTCACCCAGAAGGACGCCAGCACCCTCGCCGGTCAGCTCCGCTACGGCGCGCTGCCGGTGACGTTCGAGCAGCAGGAGGCGCAGAACGTCACCGCCACGCTGGGTGCCAGCCACCTGCGCGCGGGTCTGCTCGCGGCCGGCATCGGCATGCTGCTGGTCATCATCTACGCGTTCTTCTACTACCGGCTGCTCGGCTCGGTGATCTTCCTGAGCCTCATCCTCTCCGCGCTGCTGGTCTTCGGCGCGCTGGTGGTGCTCGGCCGGCAGATCGGCTTCACGCTCACCCTCGCCGGCATCGCCGGAATGATCGTCTCGCTCGGTGTGGCGGCGGACTCGTTCGTCATCTACTTCGAACGACTGAAAGACGAGATCCGGGAGGGGCGCAGCCCGCGTAGCGCGGTGCCCCGGGCCTGGATCCGGGCCCGTCGGACGATCATCTCGGCCAACGCGATCACCCTGCTCTCCGCTGTGGTGCTCTACGTGGTCTCGGTCGGAACGGTAAAGGGCTTCGCGTTCGCGCTGGGCCTGGCCACAGTGCTGGACCTGGTCGTGGTCTTCCTCTTCCGGCACCCGATCATGACGATGTTCGCCCGGACCCAGGCGTTCCTGTCCCCGCGGGTCAGCGGTCTGGGCCGGGCACTGCCGGCCCGCAACCAGCCGACTCAGCCCCGCAACCCGCGCGCCAAGGAGGCCTGAGATGGCTGAAAACGGTCTGGCGAGCCGCCTCTACAACGGCGAAGCCGGTCTCAACATCGTCGGTCGGCGCAAACTCTGGTTCGGCGTCGCCGGCGTCCTGGTCCTGATCGCGATCCTCAGCTTCTCGATCCGTGGGTTCAGCCTGGGCATCGAGTTCGCCGGCGGTAACTCGTTCCAGGTGCCGGCCAGCGTCGGCACCCTCGACGACGCCGAGCGGGAGGTCAACTCGGCCCTCGCCGCCGCGAACACCGGCGTTGAGGTGGCCACGACGCAGAAGGTCGGCGGCCCGGGCGGCGACTCCTACGAGCTGCGCACGCCGCAGCTCACCGCCGAGCAGGCCACCGCTGTCAAGGCCCAGATCGCCGAGGACCTCGGCATCAGCGCCGACCAGATCAGCGACAACCAGGTCAGTGAGGCCTGGGGCAGCCAGGTGACCGAGCGTGCCGTACTCGGTCTGGTCATCTTCATCGCGCTGGTGATGGTCTACCTGATCCTGCGCTTCGAGTGGCGGATGGCAGTGGCCGCTGTCGCCTCGCTGATCACCAACCTGATCCTCACCGCCGGCATCTACTCGCTTGTCGGCTTCGAGGTCACCCCGTCGACGATCATCGGCTTCCTCACCATCCTGGGCTTCGCGCTCTACGACGTGGTGGTGGTCTTCGACAAGGTCCAGGAGAACACCCGAGGCATCACCGCCAACAACAACCAGACGTACGCCGAGGCGTCCAACCTGGCCATCAACCAGAGCCTGATGCGGTCGTTGAACACCTCGGTGGTCGCCCTGCTGCCGGTCGGTGGTCTGCTCTTCATCGGTGCCGGCCTGCTCGGCGCCGGCACGCTGAAGGACCTCGGTCTGGTGCTGTTCGTCGGTATGGCGGTGGCGTTCCTGACCTCCATCCTGGTGGCCACCCCGCTGCTGGCGCTGTTGAAGAACTACGACCCGCGGATCCAGGCGCACAACAAGCGCGTCCTGACCCGGCGGGGCGCTGTCGGCCGCGGCGAGGTCACCGGTAAGGGCGCTGCCGCGAGCCCGGTGGCCCAGGCCGACGCGACCGACGAGCCGGTCGATCAGGACGCCGCCGCGCTGGCCGGTGCCGCCCCCAAGGTGGGCGCTCGGCCGGCGGGCAAGCGGCCCACCGGCGCCCGGGGCGGTCGTCCGGGTGGCGGCGGCAACCGGCCGGGTGGCGCCAAGCGGCGCTGACCCGACAGGAAACACCCGAACGGCGTCCGGCATGCTGTTGCCGGACGCCGTTCGTCGTCGAAGGAGAGCGAAACAGCCGTGACGGAGACCCACAGCACCGCAGCGCGCGGGGACAGTGGCCCGGAGGTCGCCCGACTGGTCGCCAGTCGGGTGCTGGACGTGCCCGACTTCCCCAAGCCCGGCGTCATGTTCAAGGACCTGATGCCACTGTTCGCCGACGGCAAGGTCTTCCGCGAGGTGATCGACGGGATCGTCGCGTACCACGGGCGGGACGCCTTCGACGTGGTGGTCGGCATCGAGGCGCGCGGCTTCGTCGTGGCGGCGGCCATCGCGTACGCGACAGGGGTGGGCGTGGTGCCGGTACGTAAGGCCGGCAAGCTGCCCCGCCCGGCGCACTCGGTCTCCTACGAGCTGGAGTACGGCGAGGCCACCCTCGAAGTGCACGAGGACGCCTTCACCGCCGGGCACCGGGTGCTGGTGGTCGACGACGTGCTGGCTACCGGTGGCACCGCCGAGGCGACGCTGGACCTGGTCGAGCGGGCCGGCGGCACCGTCAGCGGCTTCACTGTGCTGCTGGAGCTCGGCTTCCTGGGTGGGCGCGAGCGACTGGCGCCGCGTCCCGTCCACGCCCTGTTGACCGTTTGAGCCGGTCGATACTCTGCTGACCGTTTGATCCCGGACCCGTCGGATGGACCCGGCGCCGACCGTCCGGCGGAGCGGCAGGGGACCGTCCGTGCGGGTAGCATTGCCCTTTGCTGACGCCGGCGGTATCCCGTCCGGCGAGCGAGACCAGGTCGGCCGATCTTCGGCCGGCGTGTTTCCGGCGAGCGGTGAGGAGGCCGGTGTCCCACGATGTCGTCCCTCCGGCGGAGGGCACGGTGCACCCGACAGGCGACGCTGACGGCTCGGTGACCGACCGGACAGGCGACGCGCCGGCCCGGGTGACGGGCACCGGCAACGGCTCCGGCCGGGCTCCCGGCGAGAGCGCGGTGCTGCCGACCAGTGGCCCGCCGAGCGTCGAGGCGTCCCCCGGCGCCGATGGCGTCGTGGTGCCGTTCCCGACCGACGCCGGCGTCGACCCGTCGCCCAGCGGTGGCTTCGGGCTGTCCAACGCGCCCACCGGTCGACGGGTCCGGGCCCGGCTGGCCCGGTTCAACGCGCCCTGGCAGACCTCCCAGGTCAGCGAGGTGCTGGAACCGCTCATCGCCAGCCACCGGGACAACCACCCCAAGGCGGACGCCCGGCTGCTCCAGCGCGCGTTCGACACGGCCGCGCGATGGCACTCCGGGCAGTACCGCAAGTCCGGTGACCCCTACATCACCCACCCCTTGGCCGTGGCGACGATCCTCGGCAACCTGGGGATGGACACCACAACGCTGGTCGCCGCGCTGCTGCACGACACCATCGAGGACACCGAGTACACCCTCGACCAGATGCGCGCCGACTTCGGTGGCGAGGTCGCCCTGCTGGTCGACGGCGTCACCAAGCTCGACAAGGTCAAGCTGGGCGACGCGGCCAAGGCCGAGACGATCCGCAAGATGGTCGTGGCCATGGCCAAGGACCCGCGGGTGCTGGTGATCAAGCTGGCCGACCGGTTGCACAACATGCGCACCCTGACCTTCCTGCCCCGCCCCAAGCAGGAGCAGAAGGCCAAGGAGACGCTGGAGATCCTGGCGCCGTTGGCGCACCGGCTCGGTATGAACACGATCAAGTGGGAGCTGGAGGACCTGTCCTTCGGCACGCTCTTCCCGAAGCGCTATGAGGAGATCAACCGGCTGATCGGGGAGCACCAGCCGCAGCGCGAGGCGTTGCTGCGGCAGGTGACGCAGAAGGTGCAGACCGACCTGAAGGCCGCCAAGATCAAGGCGGAGACCACCGGGCGGCCGAAGCACCTCTACTCGATCTACCAGAAGATGATCGTGCGGGGTCGCGACTTCAACGACATCTACGACCTGGTCGGTGTGCGGATCCTGGTCGACACGGTTCGGGACTGCTACGCGGCGCTGGGGGTCATCCACGCCAACTGGCAGCCGGTGCCGGGCCGGTTCAAGGACTACATCGCGATGCCCAAGTTCAACATGTACCAGTCGTTGCACACGACTGTCATCGGGCCCACCGGCAAGCCGGTGGAGATGCAGATCCGCACGTACGCGATGCACCGCACCGCGGAGTTCGGCATCGCCGCGCACTGGAAGTACAAGGAGCACAAGGGCACCCAGATCGTCGGCCCGCCCGCGCACATCGACGAGATGACCTGGCTGCGGCAGTTGCTCGACTGGCAGCGTGAGGCGGCCGACCCGAGCGAGTTCCTGGACGCGCTGCGCTTCGACCTGTCCAGCCAGGAGGTGTACGTCTTCACCCCGAAGGGTGACGTCATCCCGCTGCCGACCGGGTCGACACCTGTGGACTTCGCGTACGCGGTGCACACCGAGGTGGGGCACAAGTGCATCGGGGCGCGGGTCAACGGCAAGCTGGTGCCCCTGGAGTCGACGCTGTCCAACGGCGACGTGATCGAGATCTTCACGTCGAAGTCCGAGACGGCCGGCCCGACACAGGACTGGCTGGGCTTCGTCAAGAGCCCGCGCGCCCGGACGAAGATCCGGCAGTACTTCAACAAGGAGCGGCGCGAGGAGGCGATCGAGGCCGGCAAGGACGCGATCGTCAAGGCGATGCGCAAGCAGGGCATGCCCCTGCAGCGGATGCTCACCTCCGACGCGCTGATGTCGATCGCCCGCGACCTGCACCTGGCCGACGTGGCCTCGCTCTACGCGGCGGTCGGCGACAGCCAGGTCTCCGCCCAGTCGGTGGTGCAGAAGCTGATGGCCGCGTACGGCGGCGAGGAGGGCGCGGCGGAGGACATCGCCGAGACCGCCGTCGCCACCCGACCGCCGCGCAGCCGGCAGAGCAGCAGCGACCCGGGCGTGGTGGTCCGGGGCGTCAGCGACGTCTGGATCAAGCTGGCCCGCTGCTGCACACCGGTCCCACCGGACTCGGTTTTCGGCTTCGTCACCCGCTCCGGCGGGGTGAGCGTGCACCGCGATGACTGCGCCAACGCCGAGGACCTGCGCGCGCAGAGCGAGCGGGTCGTCGAGGTGAGTTGGAAGCTCACCTCCGCCTCGACGTTCCTGGTCGCCATCCAGGTCGAGGCCCTGGACCGGCACAAGCTGCTGGCCGACGTCACCCGGGTGCTCTCCGACGAGCGGGTCAACATCCTCTCCGCCACGGTCACCACCACCCGTGACCGGGTGGCGGTGAGCCGGTTCAGCTTCGAGATGGCCGACCCGAAGCACCTCGGCCACCTGCTGGCCACTGTTCGCAAGGTCGACGGCGTCTTCGACGCCTACCGGGTCACCTCCGGGGCCTGACGCCCCACCGGGTCAGTTCCGCGGCTCGACGCGTACCCCGAGAACGCGACAGCGCCCGCCGGCTCAGCCGGCGGGCGCTTCGTCGTGCGCGCGGGGGGTCAGCCCTGCGGGTTGCTCATCGTGAGGTCCTTGATGATGACCTCCTTCTTCGGGTGGCCGCCGCCGGCCTGCTGGGCGAACGCCCCGTCGTCGCCGGCCTTGGCCACGTCCTTGACCAGGTCCAGGCCGCCGGTGATGGTGCCCAGCACCGTGTACGCCGGGTCCAGCGGAGAGTCGCCGTAGACGATGAAGAACTGGCTGCCGGTGCTGCCCGGCTGGCCGGAGTTGGCCATCGCGATGACACCCTCCGGGTACGGCGGGCGCTTGTCGGTGGGCAGGTTCTCCTCGGGCAGGCGGTAGCTCGGGCCGCCCTGGCCGTCGGTGGGGCGCCAGCCGTTGCCGGTGGCGCTGGGGTCACCGCACTGCAACACCTTGATGCCCTCGGTCACCAAGCGGTGGCACTTGCTGTTGTCGAAGAAGTTCTTCTCCGCGAGGTGGGTGAAGCTGCCCGCCGTGCACGGCACCAGCGACCTGTCGACCTTGGCCGTGATCGGACCGAGGTTGGTGTCGATCGTCATGGTCTGGACGCCCTTGGCGGACTGCTGGTTGCTCGGTGACCCCACGTCCTTGATCTGTGGGGGCCGCTGCTCGGTGGGCACCGCGTTGTACACGCACTCGGCCGCGCCCGCCGCCGGCGCGGCGGTGTCGCTCTTGTCGTCGTCGTCGCCGCCGAGGCTCACCGCCAGCCAGACGGTGCCGGCGACCACGAGCACCAGCGCGGCAGCCGCGCTGACGATAGCCGTCGTCTGCCGGCGCTTGCGGGCCTTGGCCGCGCGCTCGGCCATCTCCTTCTCGAGCCGGGCGCGTGCCGCCGCGCGCTGCCGCTCTCTGGTGGACGTCACGCCTGGATCCTCCTGGCTGTCTGCTGCTGGGTGCCGCTTGGGTGGGTGGTGGCGTCCGGTCAGCCGGCGCTCGGGCTGCTGGCCGGGGTGCCGGAGGCCGAGGGAGCCGGTGCCGCACCGGTGACCGGCTCACCGACCGTGAGGCTCTGGATCGTCACATCGGTGCTGGGCTTGATCTTCGCCCCGGTCCCATTGTCCACGGTCGGGAGGGCGCCGATCTTCTCCACCACGTCCAGCCCGCCGGTCACCCGGCCGATGACCGGGTACTTCGGGTCGGCGGTGGTGAAGTCCTTGAAGAAGATCAGGAACTGGCTGCCGTTGCTGCCCGGCGGGTTGGAGACCATCGTCACCGTGCCCTTCGGGTACGTCGGCGGCTGGCCGGGGGCCGGACTGGCCGACGGCGACGCCGACGGAACGGTCGGCAACTCCTCGTCGTAGAACGAGTAGGTCGGCCCACCGAGACCCGTGCCGCTGGGGTCGCCGCAGCGCAGCGCGCCCTCGGCGGTGATCTCGTGGCACTTGGTGTTGTCGTAGAACGACCGGCTCGCCAGGTGGGCGATGCTCGCCGCCGCGCACGGGGAGTTGGTCAGGTTCAGTTCCGTGGTGATCGGCGCGCCCTGGTTGGTGGTCACCGTCATCGCCCGGGTGCCGTCGGTGGGCAGATCCTTGGTGGCCGGCGTGCCGACGTCCTTGAGGTTGGTGTTTGCCGTCGCGTCCTGCGGCGTCCAGAGGCAGGTGTCCTCCGCGGCCGTGTTCTGCTTCGGGTCGGAGTCGAACGCCCCGAGCGCCCAGGCTGAGCCGGCCACTACCAACACGAGGATCAGAGCGGCGCCAACTCCGGCCTGGATCTGCCGTCGGCGCCGCGTCGAGGCGGCCCGGCGAGCCAACTGCCGGTCGAGCTTGGCCCGCGCCAGTTTGCGCTGCCGGTCCCTGCTGGAAGCCACCCGTGCTCCCCTTTCCTCTACCTGGTCGTCGCCGGCGGCCGGTCGCCCCGGCCCGTCCGGGCGTCACGTGTGCCGCGCCACACGCCCGCCAGAGTGTACGGCTAGTCACTGAGAATGTGGTGTACGAGGTCCACCCCGTCCCGAGCAGCGCTTATCGGAGGTTGTCACTGTGCCCTGCGGGACCCGTGGGACGGACGCGGCAAACTCGCTCGGCGCGCCCGTTAGGCTGCTGTGCAGGACGACAGCTGCTCGACGGAAAGGACAGCGCCCGTGCTCGTGGCCGGCTTTCCCGCGGACGCCTTCGGCACCAACTGCTACGTGGTTGCCACCGCGCCGGGGGAGCAGTGCGTGGTGGTCGACCCCGGCATCGGGGTGCTCGACCAGCTCGACGCGCTGCTCGCCGAGCACCGCCTGCATCCGGCCGCCGTGCTGCTCACCCACGGCCACCTCGACCACACCTTCTCGGTAGCGCCGGTCTGCGGCGCGCGCGGCATCAGCGCGTACGTGCACCCCGGTGACCGGGAGATGCTGGCCGACCCGTCCAAGGGCCTCTCGACGGACCTGACGTCGCTCTTCGGCGGCCGGTTGAGCTACACCGAGCCGGAGGACGTGGCGGAGTTGACCGACGGCGCCACCCTCACGCTCGCCGGCCTGGAGATCGCCGTCGACCATGCCCCGGGCCATACCGGCGGGTCGGTGCTGTTCCGACTGCCGGGCGCCGGGTCGAGCTGGGAGGCTGACGAGTTGTGCCTCTCCGGTGACGTCCTCTTCGCCGGGTCGATCGGCCGCACCGACCTGCCGGGCGGGAGCATGCCGGCCATGCTCACCAGCCTGCGCGACAAGATTCTTCCGCTGGCCGACGACACCGTCGTGCTGCCCGGCCACGGCCCCAGCACCACCATCGGCCGCGAGCGCGCCAGCAACCCGTACCTCATCGAGGTGGCTGGCACGTCGCCGGCCGCTCCCACCCGGGGCCTCTAGATCTTCTGTCCGCGCCGCGCGCGGACCCACGACACCACCGCGCCACCGGCGCGGAACCGCAAGGAGTACGCCGATGAGCAAGCCCACGCCCATCTCCGGCTTCCCGGAGTGGACCCCCGGCCAGCGGATGATCGAGCAGTTCGTGCTCGACAAGATCCGGGCCACCTTCGAGCTGTACGGCTTCGCGCCGTTGGAGACCCGCGCCGTGGAGCCGCTGGACCAGCTGCTGCGCAAGGGCGAGACCTCGAAGGAGGTCTACGTGATCCGGCGGCTGCACGCCGACGCCGAGGGTGCCGGTGGTGACGACCAGCTCGGCCTGCACTTCGACCTGACAGTGCCGTTCGCCCGGTACGTGTTGGAGAACGCCGGCAAGCTGAGCTTCCCGTTCCGCCGCTACCAGATCCAGAAGGTGTGGCGGGGCGAGCGGCCGCAGGAGGGCCGTTACCGGGAGTTCGTCCAGGCCGACATCGACATCGTCGACCGGGACACCCTGGCCGCGCACCACGAGGCGGAGATGCCGCTGGTCATCGGGGACGCACTGCGCTCGTTGCCGATCCCACCGGTGACGATCCAGGTCAACAACCGCAAGATCTGCGAGGGCTTCTACCGGGGCATCGGGCTGACCGACCCGGAGGCGGCGCTGCGGGCCGTCGACAAGCTCGACAAGATCGGCCCGGCGAAGGTGGCCGAGCTGCTGGCCCAGACCGCCGGGGCGAGCGAGGCGCAGGCCAAGGCGTGCCTGGCGTTGGCCGAGATCTCCGCCCCGGACGCCTCGTTCGCCGACGCCGTCCGGGCGCTCGGGGTGAGCGACCCGCTGCTCGACGAGGGCATCGAGGAACTGGTCCGGGTGGTGGACACCGCCGCGGAGCACTCGCCCGGCCTCTGCGTGGCGGACCTGCGCATCGCCCGTGGGCTGGATTACTACACGGGCACCGTCTACGAGACCCAACTGCGCGGCTACGAGCGCTTCGGCTCGATCTGCTCCGGCGGCCGGTACGACAACCTGGCCAGCGCCGGCGCCGTCTCGTACCCGGGGGTGGGGATCTCGATCGGCGTGACCCGGCTGCTCGGGCTGCTCTTCGGGGCGGGGGAGCTGTCGGTCTCGCGGGAGGTGCCGACCGCCGTGCTCGTCGCGGTGACCAGCGAGGAGCACCGCACTGCCAGCAACCGGGTGGCCGAGGCGCTGCGGCGGCGCGGGGTGCCGACCGAGGTGTCGCCGAGCGCGGCGAAGTTCGGCAAGCAGATCCGCTACGCCGAGCGGCGCGGCATCCCGTACGTCTGGTTCCCCGGTGCCGACGGAGCGCCGGACGAGGTGAAGGACATCCGCTCCGGTGAGCAGGTCACGGCCGGTGCGGGGGAGTGGACGCCACCCCTGGGAGACCTCAAACCCACTGTCGGTTGAGTGTCCCCACTGGCGCTGACGGCCGCGGGGACCTACGGTAGCGTAAGTTACGCCACCGTAGGGAGTTTCTCGTGACCGTCAGCACCACAGTGAGCCAGACCGCGCTGCTCGTCGAGTTGGAGCCGGTTGTCGCACGCAACCTGGACCGCCACCTCTCGCTCGCCAAGGAGTGGTTCCCGCACGAGTACGTGCCGTGGAGCGAGGGGCGGACCTTCGACGGGCCGCTCGGCGGCGAGGCGTGGTCACCGACCGACTCCACCATCCCGGACGTGGCCCGCACCGCGCTGATCGTGAACCTGCTGACCGAGGACAACCTGCCCTCGTACCACCACGAGATCGCCACCCTGTTCGGTCGCGACGGCGCGTGGGGCACCTGGGTGCACCGGTGGACCGCCGAGGAGGGTCGGCACGGCGTCGCGATCCGCGACTACCTGACCGTCAGCCGGGCTGTCGACCCGGTGGCGTTGGAGCGGGCCCGGATGACGCACATGTCGGAGGGCTACACCAACGCCCACGGCGACGAGGTGCTGCACTCGCTGGCGTACGTCTCGTTCCAGGAGTTGGCCACCCGGATCTCGCACCGCAACACCGGCAAGGCCACCGGCGACCCCACCTGCGAGGCGCTGCTGGCCCGGGTGGCCGCCGACGAGAACCTGCACATGGTCTTCTACCGCAACCTGCTCGCGGCCGCGTTCGAGCTGGCTCCGAGCCAGGCCATGCGGGCCGTCGCCGACGTGGTGGCCGACTTCCAAATGCCCGGCAGCGGCATCGACGGGTTCGCCCGCAAGTCGGTGGCGATCGCCCTGGCCGGCATCTACGACCTGCGCCAGCACCGCGACGAGGTGCTGCAGCCGGTGCTGCGTCAGTGGGACGTCTTCAACGTGACCGGCCTCAACGCCGACGGTGAGGCCGCCCGTGAGCAGCTCGCCGCCCAAATGGAGAACCTGGACCGCGCCGCGAGCCGCTTCGAGGAGAAGCGCGACGCCCGAGCCGCCCGCCTAGCCCTCCGCTAAACCCCACCCCACCCCCTGCCCCCACCCCACCCACCCACCCCACCCACCCACCTTGCTCGCGTTGATCAAGAGGTTTCGGTCACCGGAGGCCGGTTTCCTGACGCAAACCTCTTGATCACCGCAGCGAGGGCGGGGTGTGGGAGGGAGGGGGGAGGGGGGATTGGGGGGGGTTTGGGGGCGGGGTTAGGGGAGGGGGAGGGGGAGCAGGAGGCAGGTGCTGGTGGCGTGGGCTATCAGGCGGTCGGTGGCGTCGGTGATGCGGGCCTCGGCCAGGGCCGTACGGCGGCCGCGTTGCAGCACCGTGCCCTCGCAGCGCAGGGTGCCGCTGTCGACGGTGACCGGGCGGAGGAACTTCACGTTGAGGTCCAGCGAGGTGTAGCCGACGCCGGCGGGCAGCGTGGTGTGCACGGCGCAGCCCGCGGCGGTGTCCAGCAGTGTCGAGAGCACGCCGCCGTGGACGCTGCCGAGCGGGTTGTAGTGGAACTCCTGCGGAGTCAGCTCGACGACGACCCGGCCCTCGTCGGCTTCCATCCTGGTCATGTCGAGAAGGTGCATCACCGGCGGCGCGGCCAGCTCGCCGGCGATCATCGCCCGGAGCATGTCCAGACCGCCGCGTCGGCCGACCTGGGCGGCGTTGACCGACGGGTCCGCCCAGGTGAAGGTACGGCTGCGCACTGGTTCCTGCGTCTGCGTCATGGACGCAGCCTGGCAGCAGGTTGCTGAGTCTGTCAACGAGATCTAGCCTGGTCGGATGCGACCCGCGGCTCTGGACTGGTCAGTGGAGAACTGCACCATCGCCCGCGCGATGGAGATCCTCGGTGAGCGGTGGACCCTGGTGGTGCTCCGCGAGGTGTTCACCGGTGTGCGCCGCTTCGACGACATGCGGGTACGCACCGGTATTCCGCGCCAGGTGCTGACCAACCGGCTCGCCAGCCTGGTGGAGCAGGGCGTGCTCAGTCGCGAGCCGTACCGGGAGCCCGGCAGTCGGCTGCGCCACGAGTACCGGCTCACGGAGAAGGGCCTTGATCTGTGGCCGGTGCTGGTCGCCGTCCTCGGTTGGGGTGACCGGTACCTCGCCGACGAGGAGGGCCCGCCACTCAGTGTCACGCACCGCGACTGCGGCGCCGAGGTGCGTGCCGAACTGCGCTGCGCCGGCGGGCACGACGTGGGTAGGCCCCGCGACGTGGTGCCCAGTCCGGGCCCCGGCGCCCGTCGCCGTACCGCCTGATCCGAGCCGCCGGCGGCCAGGGCACGCGCCTGCGCGCCGCGCCCGTCGCCGCGCCCCCGGCGCGCCGCGCACCCGACACCCGTCGCCCGTCGCCCGGCGCTCGTCGCGCCCGTCGTCCGTCGTCCGTCGCCCGTCGTCCGTCGTCCGTCGTCCGTCGTCCGTCGTCCGTCGTCCGTCGCCCGTCGTCCGTCGTCCGTCGCCCGTCGTCCGTCGCCCGTCGCGCCCGTCGTCCGGCGCGGGGGGACATCGATGATCGTGCGCGTCAAAAGTGGGGCGGATGTCGGTTGGGTGTGACGGTGGCTGTTCACCAGCGTGTCGGGGGTGTTGCGGCCGTGCGACCAACCGACATCGGTGAATCCGGGCGAATCCAAGCCTTGTGAATGATCTTAAGTATGTGAATACTTCAGTTTCACCAGGCCGGTTTCCCCAGATCGGCCGGGTTGCCCTCGGGTCAGCCGCCCCCGGCAGACCCGCTCCCCCGCCCAGGAGGTTTGTTACATGCGACCCACGAGGTCCTCATTCCGCGTTGCGGCCACAGTCGCCGTTTCCGGAACCCTGGTCGTCGGCTCGCTCATCGGCGCGCCCGCCCAGGCCGCTCCTGCCGCGTCGCCCGACGCCGCCGCCGCGATCTCCGCGGAACTCGGCGACCGCTCCGCCGGCTCGTACATCGACGCCAGCGGCAAATCCGTCGTCACCGTGACCGACGCGGCCGCCGCCAGCAAGGCGAGCAAGGCCGGCGCCGTCGTCCGCTACGTCACCCGCGGCGCCGCCGAGCTCAACCGGGCCACGGCCGAGCTGGAGCGCTCCGCCAAGATCCCGGGCACCGCCTGGTGGAGTGACCCGGTCACCAACCAGGTCGTCGTCTCCGTCGACAGCACCGTCACCGGTGCCAAGCTGGAGCGGGTCAAGGCCGCCGCCGCGCGGGCCAACGGCGCGGTCCGGGTCGAGGCCGAGGCGGGCGTACTGAGCACCCGGATCTCCGGCGGCCAGGCCATCTACGCCGGCGGGGGCGGGCGTTGCTCGCTCGGCTTCAACGTGCGCAGTGGCAGCACCTACTACTTCCTGACGGCCGGGCACTGCACCAACATCTCGGCCAGCTGGTACTCGAACTCCGCCCAGACCTCGCTGCTCGGTACCCGTACCGGCACCAGCTTCCCGGGCAACGACTACGGCATCGTGCGGCACAACAACTCGGCCAACGCCGCCGGCAACGTCTCCCTCTACAACGGCAGCTTCCGGGACATCACCGGCGCCGGCAACGCCTCCGTCGGCCAGTCGGTGCAGCGCTCCGGCAGCACCACCGGCCTGCGCAGCGGCTCGGTGAACGCGACCAACGCCACTGTGAACTACGCCGAGGGCTCGGTCTCCGGTCTGATCCGCACCAACGTCTGCGCCGAGCCGGGCGACAGCGGCGGCTCGCTGTTCGCCGGCGGCACCGCCCTGGGTCTGACCTCCGGTGGTAGCGGCAACTGCCGCACCGGTGGCACGACCTTCTTCCAGCCGGTCACCGAGGCGCTCAGCCGCTACGGCGTCAGCGTCTTCTGATCCACGCACCGCTCGCGGGCCGCCGGAGAAGTTCCGGCGGCCCGCGTCGCGTTGACGGCCACCGCACTCAACCGGACACCGGGCGAACGAGGACGCTCAGCCGGGCCCGGACGATCCCGGTCGGCGCCGGCCAACCAGCACAGCGGCCAGCGGTACGACCGCCTCGGCGGCCGCCACCAGCCGCTCGGTCAGCCCGATCCATGCCCCGTCGGTGAAGAACTCGACGGCGAACCAGCCAACCAGCCCGAGGAGGACCGCCGCCGCCGTGAGCGCCAGCCGGCGTATGAAAGCCGGCGGGTGGCGGTGCTCGCGGTCCAGGGACGGCCTCGCGCGACAGGGCACTGCCAGGGCCGGCCAGACTGCCAACGCTCCGAACGCCACACCGGCGGCCACGGCGTGTGTCGTCGAGCCACCGGTCGGGCGCTGCGGGAACGCGACCACGACCAGTGTCGCCAGCCCGCCCAGCGCGAGTAGCGCTCGGCCCGCCAGCGCGGCGGTGACCAGGCCGAGCGCGGTCGTCAGGTGACAGAGGCCCAGGCCGATCAGCCCGACCGTCATGATCCAGCGATGGTCCGCACCCGTGGCGGCGAGCGCGCTGATGGTCTGCCGCACCGGGTCGAACCCGTCGGACTGGGCGGCCTGCGCCAGGGTCCAGCCGCCGACAAGGAACAGGGGTGCGCCACCGGCCGACAGCAGGGTCCAACGGGGAGCGGTGGACATTGGGCGATCGTAACGATGCGAGACCGGCGCTGTTCCCGGGCTGACCCGCCGACGGTGCGGTCGCTCGAGCAGGCGCGGGCGACGGAAAGTCGGACGGGCCGCCGACTCACGGCAGCAGGTCGGGGCGCCCGGGGGTTGGCCCACTCGGTGGTCCGAGCGGATCCGGGGGTACGACGCCGACGGTCGGCAGGTCCGGGCCGACGCGTACGGTGCCGCCGGTCGACCAGGCCAGGTGCGCGCGCCGGGCGGAGAGGACAGCCAGCAGCGGCCAGAGGGAGACCGCCACCGCCGTCACCCGCTCGGCCAGCCCAGTGCGCGACCCGCTGGTCACCTCGAACGCGCACCAGCCGAAGAGCGCCAGCAGCACGAGCGTGGCGCTCAGCCCCACCGCCCGGCGGAACGCCCAGGGCGGCTCCGGTCGGGTGGGGTGCTCGGTGTCGTGGCCGCGCGGCAGCCGCAGTGCCGAGCCGGCCGGCCACAGCACCAGGGCGAGGACGGCCACCGTCGCCGCGACGCCGTGGCTGAGCGAGCCGCCGACCGGCGGCCGGGGAAAGGCGACCAGCGCGATGGTGGCCACGCCACCGATCGCGAGCAGGAAGCGGCTGGGCAGCCCGGCCGCGTGCAGGACGGCGGCGACCGACAGGTAACAGCAGCCGAGCAGCACCAGGGCCACCACCATGATCCAGGCGTCGGTGGCGTCCTGTCCTGCCAACTCGCTGATGGTGTCCCGGACCGGGTCGTACCCGACGGGCTGTCGGGACTCCGCCACCGTCCAACCGGCCACCAGCAGCACGGGCGCCGCCGCCGCCGTGGCGACGGCCCAGTTCGGTACGGGCCGCATTTCGCCACGTTAACCGGCGTGGCTGCCGGGGGAGTCGGGTTCGGCGGTCCACCCCACCAGCGAATCGTGCCGGCCTGCCGGGTGCCCGGAGGCGAGGCGGCCACCCCTGACAGAATGCCTGTGAGGACTGTTCCACGATGAGGAGTTGCCAGCCGTGATCCGTACCCACAATGCCGGAAGCCTGCGCGCCGCGGACGCCGGCTCGACGGTGACGCTCGCCGGCTGGGTGGCCCGCCGCCGCGACCACGGCGGGGTCATCTTCGTCGA
The DNA here is from genome assembly GCF_040649935.1 of Micromonospora sp. NPDC048842. Taxonomy (NCBI): domain Bacteria; kingdom Bacillati; phylum Actinomycetota; class Actinomycetes; order Micromonosporales; family Micromonosporaceae; genus Micromonospora; species Micromonospora sp. NPDC048842. Next base: position 19,551 of record NZ_JBEZGK010000044.1, read on the forward strand.
CCTGCGCGACGGTTCCGGTGTTGTCCAGGTGGTGTTCCGCGAGGAAGACGCGCACGCGTTGCGCAACGAGTTCTGCGTGAAGGTCGTCGGCGAGGTGACCCGCCGCCCGGCCGGCAACGAGAACCCGGAGCTGCCCACCGGCGAGGTCGAGGTGACAGTCGTCGAGTTGGAGGTGCTCTCCGAGGCGGCGCCGCTGCCGCTGCCGGTGGACGACCAGATCGAGGCCGGCGACGACATCCGACTCCGGTACCGCTACCTGGACCTGCGCCGCAGCGGCCCGGCGAACGCGCTGCGGCTGCGCTCGCGCGCCAGCCACCTGGCCCGGGGCGTGCTGCACGAGCGGGACTTCCTGGAGATCGAGACGCCGACGCTGACCCGCTCGACGCCGGAGGGCGCCCGCGACTTCCTGGTGCCGGTGCGCCTGCAGCCGGGCAGCTGGTACGCGCTGCCGCAGTCACCGCAGCTGTTCAAGCAGCTGCTGATGGTCGGCGGCATGGAGCGGTACTACCAGATCGCCCGCTGCTACCGCGACGAGGACTTCCGCGCCGACCGGCAGCCGGAGTTCACCCAGCTCGACATCGAGATGTCGTTCGTCACCGAGGACGACGTGATCGACCTCGGCGAGGCGATCGTCTCGACGCTGTGGAAGGACCTGGCCGGGCACGAGATCTCCGGGCCGATCCCACGGATCACCTGGCACGACGCGATGGCCCGGTACGGCTCGGACAAGCCGGACCTGCGTTACGGCGTCGAGCTGACCGAGCTGACCGAGTACCTGCGCGGCACCGAGTTCCGGGTCTTCGCCGGGGCGATCGACGCGGGCGGCTACGTCGGCGCTGTGGTGATGCCGGGCGGCGCGGCGCAGAGCCGCAAGGAGCTGGACGGCTGGCAGGACTGGGCGAAGGCGCGTGGCGCGCGCGGCCTGGCGTACGTGGTGCTGGACGCCGAGACCGGCGAGGCGCGCGGCCCGGTGGCGAAGAACCTCTCCGCCGAGCACCTGGGCGGGCTCGCCGACACGGTCGGCGCCAAGCCTGGTGACGCGGTCTTCTTCGCCGCGAGCACCACCACTCGGGAGGCGCAGGAGCTGCTCGGAGCGGCCCGCGTCGAGATCGCCAAGCGGTCCGGCCTGATCGACGAGAGCGCCTGGGCGTTCTGCTGGGTGGTCGACGCGCCGATGTTCGAGCGCACGGACGAGGGCGGTTGGACCGCCGTGCACCACCCGTTCACCTCACCGAACGCGGAGTGGGTCGACCGGTTCGAGGAGGCCCCGGACCGCGCCCTGGCGTACGCGTACGACATCGTCTGCAACGGCAACGAGATCGGCGGCGGGTCGATCCGTATCCACCGGGGTGACGTGCAGAAGCGGGTCTTCGACCTGCTCGGCATCACTCCCGAGGAGGCGCAGGACAAGTTCGGCTTCCTGCTGGAGGCGTTCAAGTACGGCGCGCCGCCGCACGGCGGTATCGCCTTCGGCTGGGACCGGGTCTGCATGCTGCTCGCCGGCGCCGACTCCATCCGTGAGGTCATCGCCTTCCCGAAGACCCGGGGTGGCTTCGACCCGCTGACCAGCGCCCCCACCCCGATCACCGCCCAGCAGCGCACCGAGGCCGGCATCGACGCCAAGCCGAAGCCCGCCGCAACGGCCCACACCGGAACGGCAGGCCCGGCAGCCCCGGTGGCAGACCCAGTCTGACCCGCCCGCTCCTGCTTGGTTGATCAAGAGGTTTGCGTCATCATCGCCCCGCGAGATGACGCAAACCTCTTGGTCGTCAGTGGGGGAGTGGGCTGGGATGCGGGTGCTTGTTGTCGGGGGTAGCGGGTTACTCGGGCGGTCGGTCTGTCGGCGGGGCCTCGGGGCCGGGTGGTCGGTTGTAGGGACGTTCCACTCCGGTGAGATCGCCGTGCCGGGTGTCGCGGCGCGCCGGCTGGATGTGACCGACCGGGCCGCCGTGCGTGGGCTGGTCGCCGAGGTGCGGCCGGACGCCGTGGTCGGGACCCCCTATCGGTACGGGGACGGGGCGGTCACCGCCGACGGGGCGGCGCACGTGGCGCTCGCCGCCGCCGAGGTGGGTGCCCGGCTGGTGCACGTGTCCAGCGACGCGCTGCACGCCGGACGACCCGTGCCGTACGCCGACGACGAACCACCCACGCCGGTGCACGCGTACGGTGCCGCGAAGGCGGCGGCCGAGACCGCAGTACGGGCGATCGACCCGGGCGCGGCACTGGTACGGACCTCCCTCATCGTGGGGGAGGGCAGTAAGCAGATTCAGCTCTGCCGGGAGGCGCTCGCCGGCCGGGCCACCCTGTTCAGCGACGAACTGCGCTGCCCGATCGACGTCACCGACCTGGCTGACGCCGTGCTGGAGCTGGTCGCCTCGATGTACGCCGGTGTGCTCAACGTGGCCGGCCCGGACGCGGTCAGCCGGGCCGAGCTGGGGCTGCTGGTCGCCGAGCGGTACGGCCTGGACCCGGCCGGGCTGAGGACCACCACCAGCGCGGCCACCGGTCTGGTCCGTCCCCTGGACGTCCGCCTGGATTCCGCGCGCGCCGCCGCCCTGCTGCGCACCCGACTGCGGGGGGTACGCGAAGTCCTGGCACCCTGAGAATCATGCACACCTTCTATGCACAACTCTTGTGCATAGAAAGTGTGCAGAGATAGTGTGCGGTCATGGCGAACGATGAGGCGACCCCGCGGCCGGCACCCCGCGAGGTGCGGATCGACAAGCGGCAGGTCCGGGTGCTGGCACACCCGCTACGGATGCGGCTGGTGGGCGCCCTGCGTGTGAAGGGGCCGGCCACCGCCACCACCCTCGCCGAACTGCTCGGCACCAACACCGGTGCGACCAGTTACCACCTGCGGCAACTCGCCGAGGTCGGGCTGGTCATCGAGGATCCCGACCGGGGCGGTGGGCGGCAGCGCTGGTGGCAGGCGGCTCACGACGTCACCAACTGGGAGCCGACCGACTTCGACGACGACCCCGACGCACGGGCCGCGATCGAGTGGATCCAGGGCGACCAGGTGCGGCTCCTCGTCGAGACCGCCGAGCGCTGGTTCGCGACCCAGCACGAGTGGTCCTCGGCCTGGCGGGACGGCTTCGGCATGAGCGACATCTTCATGACCATCCCGCCGGCCCGGCTGGAGGAACTCAAGACGGAGATGTGGCAGTTGCTGGAGCGCTACCACCGCGAGGCCGACTCCACCGACGCCGTCGACCCGGAGGCCAAGCCGGTACAGGTGTTCATGGCGGCCTACCCGTTGCGCGAGGGTCCGGCATGAGCGCGCTGACCGTACGCCAGGTTCGGCGTCGTTACCTCACGCTCTACGGTCTGCGCTGGCTGCCCACGGGTCTGATGATCCCGGTGATGATCCTGCTGATGCAGGAGCGCGGCCTGTCGCTGCCGCAGATCGGCCTGGTCTCCACGGCGCAGGGGCTGCTGGTGCTGGCGCTGGAGTTGCCCACCGGCGGGCTCGCCGACGCCCTCGGTCGTCGACCGGTGCTGCTCGCCGCCGGTGTGCTGAATCTCGCCTCGCTGGCGCTGTTCGCGGTGGCCGACTCGTTCTGGCTGTTCTTCGTGGTCTGGGCCTTGCAGGGCGTCTACCGGGCGTTGGACAGCGGCCCGTTGGAGTCCTGGTACGTCGACGCCACCCTGGCCACCGACCCGCAGGCCGAGTACGAGCGCGGTCTCGGCTACGCCGGCACCGTCGTCGGTGGAGCCATCGGCGGTGGCGCGCTGCTCAGCGGTGGTCTCATCGCGCTCGGCCCGATCGGGCCGGTCACCGCGCTCACGGTGCCCGTGTTGGCCGCCATCGTCGCGCAGGCGGCGGCGCTCGTCGCGCTTGTCGTGCTGCTTGTCGAAGAGCGGCCGGCCACGGGGTTCGCGGCGCTGCGGGCCTCGGTGGTCCAGGCGCCCCGGATGATCGGCCAAGCCGTCGGCCTGCTGCGTCGTTCCCGGGTGCTGCTGGCGTTGGTGGCCGTCGAGTTGTTCTGGGGCTTCGGCATGGTCACCTTCGAGTCGCTGCTGCCGGTGCGGCTCGCCGAGGTGATCGGCAATCCGGAACGCGCCGCGGTGCTGCTCGGGCCGGCGAACTCGGCCGCCTGGCTCGCCTCGGCCGCCGGCGCGGCACTGACCCCACTGCTGCTGCGCTGGTTCGGCGCCGCCCCGGGTGCGGCAGTGCTGCGCATCCTCCAGGGCGTGACGGTGGTCGGGATGGGGTTGTTCGCCGGGCCGGTCGGCGTGCTGGTGGCCTACCTGGCCTGCTACGCCGTGCACGGCGCGTCCAACCCACTGCACAACGGGCTGCTGCACCGGCAGGTCGACGGACCGTACCGGACCAGCGTGCTCTCGCTGAACTCGATGATGGCGCAGCCGGCCGGCGCGCTCGGCGGGGTGGTGCTCACCGCGCTCGCCGCCGCCACCAGCGTCAGCGCCGCGATGGTGGTCGGCGGTGTGGTGTTGGCCGTCGCCGCCCCGCTCTACCTGCCCGCCTGGCTGGCCGGCCGTCGGGCCGCCCCGGCCGCCGAGCCGACAGCGGGTCCGGTACCCGCCGCCCACAGTTGAGCGAGGGGCCCCTTGTCCGCAAGGGGCCCCTTCCACCGGTCAGGCGAGGCGGATCGAGCTGAGCGGGAGCGTGTTGGTGTAGCCGAGCCGGCGGTAGAGCCGCCCCGCGCCGACGTTGTGCGTATAGACGCCCAGCCCCACCGTGTCGTGGCGCGCCAGTAGCGCCCGGGTCATCCCTGCGGTCAGGGAGGCACCCAGCCCTCGACCTCGTTGGTCGGGGGCGACGGTCAGGCCGGCGACGAAGCCGACGTCGCCCTGGCTGCGGTCCGCGCCGCACGCCACCAACCGGTCGCCGGCCCGGATGCCGTACCAGTCGACCACCCGTGGGTCGCCCGGCCGGGAGGTGCTGCTGGGGAACGACTCCTCGACCAGCGCCGCCAGCGCCGGCTGGTCGGCCTCGGTGAGGCGTACCACCGGCTGCTCGTCCGGCTGCGTCGGTGGCACCGTGTCGGTCCAGTGGAAGTCCCAGTCGCTGTGGTCGGCCACCGCCAGCCTGTCGGCCAGCAGTGCGCGGTCGTGTCGAGGCAGGTGCAGCCGCTGTCCGGGCTGGAGCATTCCGTCGGCGGCGAGCGCGACACAGATCTCCAGCGCCGGTTCGGCCGGGCCGATCGCGCAACCGGCCGGGCCGTACTCGGGCGGGACCAGCCACAGGACGGCGCCATCACGCCGGTACGCGCGCGCCGGTGTGGCCCGCCCGAGCGCGTGTCGGGCGAACGGGTGATGGCCGACGGCGGCCAGGACGGCGCTCCGGTCCTGGAGCACCCGGTCGTCGATGATCATGCGGTCAAGCCTAGGAGCCGGGTGTCGCACGCCTCCGCCGGGCCGTCGCGGCGTGGCCGTCTCCACCGTGGAGATTGGCGAGTCGACCGATTGGGTACATCACGCGCCGACCTACTGGGAACCCCCACCGGAGGACCGACATGCTCGCCATTCTCGCGGCCATCGTTTTTGGCTTTGCCCTGCTGCTCGACCTGCTCGGCACCGACTTCGGCGCACCCGACCTGTTCAACTGGAACACCCTCGTACTCATCGGGTTGCTTCTGCTCTCGCTCTACCTGGCCGGCGTGGGCAGCGGCCCGCGCGGTGGCGGCGGCGGTGGCGGTGGCCGCTGGTACCGGGGCCGTCGCCCCGGGCGTGGCTGACCGGAACCGATCACCGGTGGCGGGCCCGCGGCGCGATTCCGGCGTCGTGGGCCCGGCCCGGTACTGTCTTCGTGATGGAGTCCGACGCCCTCTTCTCCCTCGGTGAACCCGCCGGGTCGCGCAGCGCGCCCGACGGTCCCGCCGGTGTCGACGGCTTCACCGCGGTGGCCGACGATTCGCCCCTGCCCGTCCGGATGCGCCCGGTGACCCTCGACGAGCTGGTCGGGCAGGAGCACCTGCTGGCTCCCGGCGCACCCCTGCGGCAACTGGTCTCCGGCGGGGCTCCGATGTCGGTGATCCTCTGGGGCCCGCCGGGCAGCGGCAAGACCACCATCGCGCACCTGGTGGCCGGAGCCACCGACCGTCGATTCGTCGCCATGTCGGCGCTCTCCGCCGGCGTGAAGGACGTCCGGGCGGTGATCGAGGCGGCGCGCCGCCAACGCCGTTCCGGCGGCCCGCAGACAGTGCTCTTCATTGACGAGGTGCACCGCTTCAGCAAGACCCAACAGGATTCGCTGCTCGCCGCCGTCGAGGACCGCACTGTCACCCTGCTGGCGGCGACCACCGAGAACCCGTACTTCTCGGTCATCTCACCGCTGCTGTCGCGGTGCGTGCTGCTCACCCTGCAACCGTTGGACGACGAGGCGGTGCGGGGCCTGCTGCGCCGCGCGGTCGTCGACAAGCGTGGCCTGGACGGCGCACTGGCCCTGACCACCGAGGCCGAGGACCACCTGGTCCGGCTGGCCGCCGGTGACGTCCGTAAGGCACTCACCGCCCTGGAGGCGGCGGCGGCCTCCGCCACTGCCCTGGGTGGTGGGCGGATCGACCTCGCCACCGCCGAGCAGGCCGTCGACGTGGCGGCGGTGCGCTACGACCGAGACGGCGACGCCCACTACGACGTGGTCAGCGCCTTCATCAAGAGCATGCGCGGCTCGGACGTGGACGCGGCGGTGCACTGGCTGGCCCGCATGCTGGTCGCCGGTGAGGACGCCCGGTTCATCGCCCGCCGTCTGGTCATCTTCGCCAGCGAGGACGTGGGCATGGCCGATCCCGGGGCGCTGAGCGTGGCGACCGCCGCCGCGCACGCGGTCGAGTACGTCGGGTTGCCCGAAGCGCAGCTCAACCTCGCCCAGGCGGTGATCCACCTGGCCACCGCGCCCAAGTCGAACTCGGCCACCACCGCCATCGGCGCCGCCATCGCCGACGTCCGGGCCGGGCGCGGTGGCTCGGTGCCGCGAGGTCTGCGCGACGCGCACTACGCCGGCGCCCGAGGGTTGGGCCACGGGACCGGCTACCGCTACCCGCACGACGACCAGCGCGGCGTGGTCACCCAGCAGTACGTCCCGGACGACCTGGTCGGCACCGACTACTACCAGCCCAGCCCGCACGGTGCGGAGCGGTCGGTGGCCAGCCGGTTGCCGCTGCTGCGCCGGATCGTGCGTGGTCTGCCGGCTCCGGCCGCGCGCCCGCAGACGCCGACATCCGAGCCGTCCGTAACGGCGCAGACCGCGCCAGCGCTATCCCCGGGGGCCGCCCGTCCGACGACGGGCACGGATGCCTCCGGCACGATGCAGGACAGCGGCACCGACGCCGCAGGAGAGGGTCAACAGTGAGATCGCGTGGTGGGGACCGCCCGGACGAGGGCCCGGACGAGCGGCGCGATCCCCGCGCCAAGACCCGCCGTTGGGGTCGCGGCCGGCCGGCTGAGCCCGAGCCGGAGGAGCCGGTCGCCGGCGAGGAGTTCGGCTGGATCGACGACCTGCGCTCGGCCAAGCAGCAACGTACCGAGCTGGGCCCGGACGGCGCACCCGCGGAGCCGAACCGGCCCCGTGGGGGCATGCCGCCGGCAGACCCGGCCGGGCCGCCGGCACAACCCACCCCGCCTACGCCGGGAGAGCCGGCCGGTGCACGCGGCAGTGCGCCGGAGTCCTCGGCGCCGCCGGCCCCGGGCCAGAGTGAACCGGGCGGTGCCGCCGCCCGTCGACCGGTCGACGGGCCCTGGCCCGGAGAGACGCCGCCAGCGGGTCGTCGCCCGGACAACCGACCACCCGCCGCCGGCCCCGCACCCGGGCAGCCGCCGCGCCGCGGCGTGCAGCCGGTGCCCGGCGCCCGCGCCGCCGTTCCACAGTCGCCACCCGCCGCTCGCCCGGGCGGGGGTGACCCGGCCGGCCCGCAGGGGCCTCGTCCGGCACCCGACGCGCCCGCCCGTCCGCGTGGTGCGGCAGCCCCTCCCGGCCCACCCGTGGGCCCACCGACCTCAGGCCCCCCGGCCGGTCGTCGCCCGGACGCCCCCGCTTCGCCGGCCCGACGTCCGGACGCCGCTGTTCCGCCGGGCCGTCATCAGGAGCCCGCCGCACCCGGCGGTCATCCCGACTCCATGCCGCCGCTACGCCGTCCGGATGCTGGTCCGCCGGTCCGCCGACCCGGCCCGGAGCAACCTGTCGAACCCGGCCGTGCCCGGCCGCCCGCCGACGGCACGCCCGCCGGTCGCCGCGCCGCCAGCTCGGCACCCGACCCGGCGCGCGCCCCCGGAGCACC
>NZ_JBEZGK010000045.1:0-21610 GCF_040649935.1 Micromonospora sp. NPDC048842
CTGCCTCCGACACGCGGGAGACAGCAACATCACTGATATTGCGCGGATCTTGACGACCAAACCGCCCGCAAGGAGACCGAAGCCCGGGTTTGGCCGCCCACGGCTACCAAGATCGCACTCGAACCAGGATGTAGTGGCCACGGACCGCCGGGAAGCCACTACAACCGGGATGTTGTGTGATCTTGCCGGCGACGGCGCGGACGCACGGGCGACAGGACGGCACGGACACAGCGGCACGGGCGCACGGCGGCACGGACCGCACGGCGGCACGGACCCACGGGCGCCGGGCGGCACGGACGCACGGGCTGGCAGGCAGCCTGGGCGGTCGCTCGGGGGTTGCTTCCCCTGTGAGGGGTTAGGCGTTGCGGGCCAGGTGAGTGGTGATCGCGGTGGCGAGGCGGTCGGGGGCGCCGTCCGCGTACCCGATGAAGAGCGACGGCTCGGTCAGCTCCAGCTCGACCAGGACCGGCTCGCCGTCAGGGCCGGGGATCAGGTCGACCCGGGCGTAGAGCAGCTGTCGGGTTCCGCCGGGCACCGTCGCGAGGGCCTGCTCGGCCACCGCCAACTGTTCGGGGCGAGCGGTGCGGGCGGTGATCTCTTCGGCCTTGTAGAGCCCGTCCGGGCCGAGGTCCGGCCCGGACAGCATCGGACCCTTGCGGATCGCGTGGCTGAACGCGAGCCCATGGGGGCCGGCCAGGAAGAGCAGGGCGGTCTCGCCCTCGGTGTCGACGGCCCGCAGGTACGGCTGGACCATGGTGACCCGGCCGGCCCCGGAGAGCCGGCGAACGTGTGCGGCGGCCAGGTCCCGGTGTTCCGGGTCGGCCAGGTCGTACCGGCCGGTGTCCTGGCTACCGGCGCTGACCGCGGGCTTGAGCACGTACTCGCCGGTCTCGGCGGGCAACTGCCAGCTCTCCCCCGGCTCGATCCACGACGTCGGCACGGTTGGCACGCCGGCGGCGCTCAGCTCGGCGAGGTAGCGCTTGTCGGTGTTCCAGCGGACCACGTCCGCCGGGTTGACCAGCGTCGGCACGGTGGCCGCCCAGGAAACGAACTCGTCGCGGCGTAGCGCGTAGTCCCAGGGTGAGCGGAGCACGACCAGGTCGTAGGACGACCAGTCGACGTCGGGGTCGTCCCAGATGGCGGCCTGGACGGCGATGCCACGGGCGGCGAGCGGGGCCAGGACCAGCCGGTCGTCCGGGTCGAGGTCGGCCAGGTCCGAGCAGGTGACGAGAGCGACCCGGGGTTCCCCCCGGGTCGACTGGTGATATGTGGTCAATTCAGCTGTCGGTTTCAGCGGGCCATCGTGCGCCGGGCCATCGACCGCCAGAGGTCGTTGCTCGGACGCATCTGGTCCATCAGTTCACGCTCCCAGGCGTTCTCGACGGTGACTCCCGCCTTGGCGCACGCCTCCCGGGCGGTGACGGTGTCGTCGGCGAACTGGTCGCCCCACTCGCCGTCGGAACCCACCAGGACGATCCGCGCGCCACGCTTGCCGACGTACTCGATGACCGCCTTCGCGCCGCCGTGTCCGGCCGCGAACGCCTTGAGGCCCGCGACCAGGCCTTGGGGCGTCTGCTCGCCGGCGGTCTGCTCGGCCGTCAGCGTCGTATCGGAACCATCTGCCATGACGCGAAGCCTAAGCAGAGTTGCACCCCGTGGGGCGAGAACCATGAACCTTTTGTGATGCCAATTACCTACAGGTTTAAGGACGACCACAGGTTGGCTGTCCGTTTATTTACCGACTTTTGCGCTCAAAGCACCTCGGTGAATCGGCAGTGAACCGCCCTAGGTTGAGCCGATCCGACTCATGCCGAAAGTTACTCTGATGTGACGTTAAACCCGGACAACTCATCCACGTCCATGATTAGTCAGTAGATCATCGGCGGCATTCGCCGTCGGGCCGAACCAAGGGACGATGACCGACGGACAGCGCGAGGGCCGACGAACCGAGCTGCGGCACGCAACGAAGCCGACAACCAGCGAAGCCGACAACCAGCGAAGCCGACGGACGGAAGCAGCCACGGACGGAGGCCTTCACATGGGACGCGAAGGGCAGTGCCGGGCCGTGCGGGACGGGTCAGATCAGCGCGTCGAGCGCGACGGCCACGAAGACGATCGTCAGGTACGTCGTCGACCAGTGGAACAGCCGCATCGGCTTGACCGCCTCGCCGCGCGTCGCGCGCCGGCAGAGCCGGTGTGCCTCGACCACGAAGATGGCACCCACCACCAGGGTCGGCACCCCGTAGATCGCGCTGAGCCCCAGCGGCCAGACGGCCAGGGAGGTGAGCACCGTGAGCCACGCGAAGATCAGGATCTCGGCGTTCACCCGGCGGATCGAGGCCACCACCGGCAGCATCGGGATGCCGGCCCGGGCGTAGTCGTCCTTGTACTTCATGGCGAGCGGGTAGAAGTGCGGCATCTGCCAGAAGAAGACCACAGCGAAGAGCCCCCAGGCGGCCGGCGCCAGCGAGCCGGTCACCGCGGCCCACCCGATCAGCACCGGCGCCGCCCCGCAGGCGCCGCCCCAGAAGGTGTTCGTCGGGGTGGAGCGCTTGAGCCACAGGGTGTAGACGAGGTCGTAGTAGGCGATCGCGGCGAGGGTCAGCCCGGCGGCCAGCAGGTTGGTGAACGCCGCCATCAGGGCCACCGACACCGCCGCCAGCACCAGACCGAAGATCAGCGCACTTCGCGGCGACACGGTGTGCGCCGGCAGCGGCCGACGCTTGGTACGCCGCATCAGCTGGTCGATGTCACGGTCGATGTAGCAGTTGAGGACGCTGGCCGCGCCGGCGGCGAGGGAGCCGCCGATCAGCACGATGGCCATCAGCCACAGCGACGGCAGCCCGCCCTCGGCGAGCATCATCGCCGGGATGGTGGTGACCAGCAGCAACTCGACGATCCGAGGCTTGGTGAGCGCCACGTACGCCGAGAGGACCGCGCGTACGTCCCGCCGGGCCACCGGGCCCTCGGCCGCCCGCGCCGGGTGAGGCCCGGCCGGGTTGCTCGCGGGGCGCTCGGTGATCATGCTCACGGATTGCCACCTTCCGGCATCGGGCACGGGGAGATCGGATTGGTCGGGACCGCTCGGGTCCGCATACCGCCCCACACACTACGCGTCGTCGTTTTGGCTGCCCGGCCGACCCGACAACGGTGCAGGCCGTCACACCACCGGGTTGAACCGAGCATCCGGATGGTCACGTAGCGCACACCATGCGCAGATCCCCGGGCGCACGTTTAGGGACGCTCGATAAGGTCATCGGTGAGGGTTCCGCCCATCTGCCGAGGAGCACAACCATCGTGGCTGTTAAACGACCCGAGCACTCCGCACTGAACTGGTCCGACCTCGATCGCCGGGCCGTAGACACCGTCCGCGTGCTGGCCATGGACGCCGTAGAGAAATCCGGCAACGGTCACCCGGGCACCGCGATGAGCCTCGCGCCCGCGGCGTACCTCCTCTTCAACCGCGTCATGCGGCACAACCCGGCCGACCCGAACTGGCCCGGCCGCGACCGGTTCGTTCTCTCCGCCGGGCACTCCAGCCTGACGCTCTACATCCAGCTGTTCCTCTCCGGCTACCCGCTGAGCCTGGACGACCTCAAGTCGCTGCGGCAGTGGGGTTCGCAGACGCCGGGGCACCCCGAGCACGGGCACACGCCAGGCGTGGAGACCACCACCGGTCCGCTCGGGCAGGGCCTGGGCAACGCCGTCGGCATGGCCATGGCGGCCCGCCGCGAGCGCGGCCTGTTCGACCCCGAGGCCGAGCTCGGCGCGTCCGTCTTCGACCACGACATCTGGTGCATCGTCTCCGACGGTGACATCGAGGAGGGCATCAGCCACGAGGCCAGCGCCCTCGCCGGGCACCAGCAGCTGGGCAACCTCACGGTGATCTACGACGACAACGAGATCTCCATCGAGGACGACACCAGGATCGCCAAGAGCGAGGACGTGGCCGCCCGCTACGAGGCGTACGGCTGGCACGTGCAGACCGTCGACTGGCGCAGCGGCGACGCCGACCAGGGCGACTACCACGAGGACGCGGAGGCGCTGTACGCGGCGCTGGTGGCCGCCAAGGCGGAGACCGCCCGCCCCTCCTTCATCGCGCTGCGCACCATCATCGGCTGGCCCGCGCCCAACAAGCAGAACACTGGCAAGATCCACGGTTCGGCGCTCGGCGCCGACGAGGTGAAGGCCACCAAGCGGATCCTCGACTTCGACCCGGAGCAGACCTTCCAGGTCGACGAGGAGGTGCTCAGCCACGCCCGCACGGTGATGGGCCGCGGCTCCGACGCCCAGCAGGAGTGGACCACCGCGTTCGACGCCTGGAAGAAGGCCAACCCGGAGCGCACCGCGCTCTACGAGCGGCTGGCTGGTCACGTACTCCCCGACGGCTGGACCGATGCGTTGCCGGTCTTCCCCGCGGACGCCAAGGGGGTGGCCACCCGGGCCGCCTCCGGCAAGGTGCTGGAAGCGCTCGCGCCGGTGCTCCCGGAGCTGTGGGGCGGCTCGGCCGACCTGGCCGAGAGCAACAACACCACGATGAAGGGCGAGCCGTCGTTCATCCCGGCCGCGCACGCCACCAAGGACTTCCCCGGCCACGAGTACGGCCGCACGCTGCACTTCGGCATCCGTGAGCACGCCATGGGCGCGATCCTCAACGGCATCGCCCTGCACGGTGGCACCCGCCCGTACGGCGGCACGTTCCTGGTCTTCAGCGACTACATGCGTCCGTCGGTGCGGCTGGCCGCGCTGATGAAGCTGCCGGTGACCTACGTCTGGACGCACGACTCGATCGGCCTCGGCGAGGACGGCCCGACCCACCAGCCGGTGGAGCACCTGACCGCGCTGCGCGCCATCCCGGGTCTGGACGTGGTCCGTCCGGCGGACGCCAACGAGACCGCCTGGGCCTGGCGGCAGGCGCTGGAGCACACCGACCGGCCGACCGCGCTGGCGCTGAGCCGTCAGCCGCTGCCGACCATGGACCGCGACGTCCTGGGCGGCGCGGAGGGCGTGGCCAAGGGCGGCTACGTGCTGGCCGAGGCGTCCAACGGCAAGCCTCAGGTGATCATCGTCGGCACCGGTTCCGAGGTGCAGCTCTGCCTGACCGCCCGGGAGCGGCTGGAGGCCGACGGCACCCCGACCCGGGTCGTCTCGATGCCCTGCCAGGAGTGGTTCTACGAGCAGGACGAGGCGTACCGGGAGTCGGTGCTCCCGCGCGGGGTAAAGGCACGGGTGAGCGTGGAGGCGGGCATCGCGATGTCCTGGCGCGGTGTCGTCGGTGACCTGGGCGAGAGCGTGAGCCTGGAGCACTACGGAGCGAGTGCCCCGCACACCGTGCTCTTCGAGCAGTTCGGGTTCACCCCCGACCGGATCGTGGCGGCAGCACACGCCTCGCTGGCCCGGGTGGGCGACATCACCGGTTTCACGACCGGCAACTGAGGGAGCGTGGATGGCATGACGGACAAGCTGAATGAGCTCACCGCCGCGGGTGTGGCGGTCTGGCTCGACGATCTTTCCCGGGTGCGTTTGAGCTCCGGCGGGCTGGACCAGCTGCGCCGCGAGAAGCACGTGGCCGGCGTCACCACCAACCCGACGATCTTCGCCAAGGCGCTGAGCGACGCCGACGAGTACAACTGGCAGCTGCGCGACCTCGCCACCCGTGGCATCGAGGTCGAGGAGTCGGTGCGCATGCTCACCACGTACGACGTGCGGTGGGCCTGCGACGTGATGCGCCCGTCGTACGACGGCAGCGACGGTGTCGACGGCCGGGTCTCCATCGAGGTGGACCCCCGGGTGGCGCACGACAGCGACCGGACGGTGGCCGAGGCCAAGGCCCTGTGGTGGCTGGTCGACCGCCCCAACCTCTTCATCAAGATCCCGGCCACCGAGGAGGGCCTGTCGGCGATCACCGACACGCTCGCCGAGGGGATCAGCGTCAACGTCACGCTGATCTTCGGTCTGGACCGCTACTCGGCGGTCATGGAGGCGTTCCTCGCCGGCCTGGAGCAGGCCAAGGCGAACGGCCACGACCTGTCGAAGATCGGCTCGGTGGCGTCGTTCTTCGTCTCCCGGGTCGACTCCGAGGTCGACAAGCGACTGGAGAAGGTCGGCTCCGACCAGGCGAAGGCACTCAAGGGCAAGGCCGCCGTCGCGAACGCGCAGCTGGCGTACGAGCGCTACACCGAGGTCTTCTCCTCGGACCGCTGGAAGGCGCTCGCCGCCGCCGGCGCGCACCCGCAGCGGCCGCTGTGGGCGTCCACCTCGACGAAGAACCCGGACTACCGGGACGTCATCTACGTCGAGGAGCTGATCGCTCCCGGCACTGTCAACACCATGCCGGAGTCGGTCATCCACGCGTACGCCGATCACGGCGAGACCCGCGGCGACACCATCACCGGCGCCTACGACGCGGCCCGGAAGGTGTTCGCCGACCTGGAGTCGGTCGGCGTGGACATGGACGACGTGATCGTCACCCTGGAGCGCGAGGGCGTGGAGAAGTTCGAGGCCAGCTGGCAGGAGCTTCTCGACGGGGTCCGCAAGTCCCTGGAGGCGGCGGCCAAGGGCAAGGGCGCCCCGAACAAGGCGGCCAAGGGCAACGCCAACGCCGCCGAGAAGGCCGGTGGCGCATGAGCGAGCGCAGCGAGCGAAGCGAGCGAAGCGGAGTGACGGCATGAGCGACCTTCTCGCCGGGCCGGTGGAGGCAGCCGCCGGGCTCGCCGTGTTCGGCGCGGACGCGGTCGACAAGGCCGCGCCCGCCTCGACCCGGGACGCGCTGGTCAAGGCCGGCGTCCCGGGCAAGCTGGCGGGCAAGGACGCGACCCTGTGGGGTCCGGACGCCGAGGCCGAGGCGAAGATCCGGCTGGGCTGGGTGGACACCCACCGGCGCAGCCGCGAGCTGCTCGCCCAGTTGGCCGAGCTGACAGCGGAACTGGCCGACCTGGATCACGTGGTGCTCGCCGGCATGGGCGGTTCGTCGCTCGCGCCCGAGGTGATCACCCGGACGCTGGGCCGCCCGTTGACAGTGCTGGACACCACCGACCCGGGCCAGGTCCGGGCGGCGCTCGGTGACCGGCTGGAGCGCACCGTCGTCGTGGTGGCCAGCAAGTCCGGGTCGACTGTGGAGACCGACAGCCACCGGCGCGCGTACTGGCAGGCGTTCCTGGACGCCGGGATGACCGAGGCGGAGGCCGGCCGGCACTTCGTCATCGTCACCGATCCGGGTTCGCCGCTGGAGGCCACAGCGGCCGAGATGGGCGCGTTCACAGTTCTCGCCGACCCGAACGTCGGCGGCCGGTACTCGGCGCTGACCGCGTTCGGCCTGGTGCCCTCGGCGCTGGCCGGGGTCGAGGTCGGGGAGCTGCTCGACCAGGCCGACGCGCTGGCCACGTCGCTCGGCGCGGACCAGAACAACCCGGCGCTGGCGCTGGGCGCCGCCCTGGGCGCCGCGGCCACGCTGGCCCGGGACAAGGTCGCCCTGGTCTCCGACGGCACCGGCATCGACGGGCTCGGTGACTGGGCCGAGCAGCTGATCGCCGAGTCGACCGGCAAGGCCGGGGTGGGCATCCTTCCGGTGGTGGTGGAGTCTCCGCAGAGCCCCGGCGCCACCGGCGCGGACGTGCTGACAGTCAGCTACGGCGGCGCGCTGGCCCCTGGTGACATGGCGGGCGGCGGGGCCAACCCGGACGTGGCCGTCAACGGCCCGCTGGGCGCGCAGTTCCTGGCCTGGGAATACGCCACAGCGGTGGCCGGCGTGGTGCTCGGCATCGACCCGTTCAACCAGCCGAACGTCACCGAGTCCAAGGAGAACACCAACAAGATCCTGGCCTCGGGCCTGCCGGCGGAGGCGCCGTCGTTCACCGAGGGCGCGATCGAGGTGTACGCCCCGCAGGGCGCCCCCGGGGACCTGGCCGGTGTGCTGCGTTGGCTGCTCGACGGGCTGGGCGACGACGGTTACCTCGCGGTGATGGCGTACCTCGACCGGTTCGCCGACGCCGACGCGGCCCGCCTGCGGTCGCTGCTGGCGCAGGCGGGTGGCCGGCCGGTCACCTTCGGCTGGGGTCCGCGGTTCCTGCACTCGACCGGCCAGTACCACAAGGGCGGCCCGCAGGTGGGCAGCTACCTCCAGGTGACCGGCGCGGTCGCCGAGGACCTCGCGGTGCCGGGCAAGCCGTACACCTTCGGTGAGTTGCAGGCGGCGCAGGCCGCCGGTGACCGGCAGGCTCTCGCCGGTCGGGAGCGGCCGGTGCTGCGGTTGCACCTGACCGATCGGGCCGCCGGCGTCGCCCAACTACTGAACGCGGCCGGTGATCTGCGGGCGTGAGGATGGACGACGTGACTGAAGCGGAAGCGAGGGGGCGCCGTGAGCGCGAGGAGTGAGTCGGGTTTGCGAGCCCCGCAGTCGCGAACCGACGATGGCTCGGTGAACCCGCTGCGCGACCCGCAGGACCGCCGGTTGCCCCGGATCCCGGAGCCCTGCGCTCTGGTGATCTTCGGGGTGACCGGCGACCTGGCCCGCAAGAAGCTGCTCCCTGCGGTCTACGACCTGGCCAACCGAGGGCTGTTGCCGCCGGGCTTCGTGGTGCTCGGTTTCGCGCGCCGCGACTGGGGTGACGGCGACTTCGAGACGTTGGCCTGCGAGGCTGCCCGCAAGCACGCCCGCACCCCGTGGCGGGACGAGGTGTGGGCGCGGCTGGCCGGCAACATCAAGTTCGTGGGTGGATCGTTCGACGACGACGACGCCTTCGACCAGCTCGCCTCGACGCTCGACGATCTGCGTCAGACCCACGGCATCGCCGGCAACGCGGCGTTCTACTTCTCCATCCCGCCGGCCGCGTTCCCGGTCGTACTCAAGCAACTGGCCCGCACCGGGATGGCCGACAACGAAAAGTCCGGCGGTTGGCGCCGGGTCGTGGTGGAGAAGCCGTTCGGCAACGACCTGCCCTCGGCGAAGGCGCTCAACGACCTCGTCGACGACGTGTTCACCCGGCAGGACGTCTTCCGGATCGACCACTACCTGGGCAAGGAGACGGTTCAGAACATCCTCGCCCTGCGGTTCGCCAACAACCTGTTCGAGCCGCTGTGGAACTCCAAGTACGTCGACTCGGTGCAGATCACCATGGCGGAGGACGTCGGCATCGGCACCCGCGCCGGCTTCTACGACACCGTCGGCACCGCCCGCGACGTGCTGCAGAACCACCTTCTCCAACTCCTCGCCCTGGTGGCGATGGAGGAGCCGACCAGCTTCGACGCCGACGAGATCAGGGCCGAGAAGCTGAAGGTGCTCAAGGCCATCACACTGCCCAAGGACGTGGCCCGGGACACCGTCCGCGGTCAGTACCTGCCGGGCTGGGTCGGCGGCGAACGCGCTGTCGGTTACCTGGATGAGCGGGACGTTCCCGCCGGCTCCACCACTGAGACGTACGTGGCGGTGCGGTTGGGCATCCAGAACCGCCGCTGGGCGGAGGTGCCGTTCTACATCCGCGCCGGTAAGCGGCTGCCCCGGCGGGTCACCGAGGTCGCCATCATGTTCAAGAAGGCGCCGCACCTGCCGTTCAACGACGCCGACATGGAGTCGCTGGGCAACAACCAGCTGGTCATCCGGGTGCAGCCGGACGAGGGCGTGGTGCTCAAGTTCGGCTCGAAGGTGCCGGGCACGACAATGGAGGTCCGCGACATCGCCATGGACTTCCAGTACGGCGAGGCGTTCACCGAGTCCAGCCCCGAGGCGTACGAGCGTCTGGTGCTGGACGTGCTGATCGGCGACCGCACCCTGTTCCCGGACGCGGCCGAGGTCGAGCAGAGCTGGCAGGTGATCGACCCGCTGGAGCACGCCTGGGAGGGCACCACCCCGGAGCCGTACCGGGCCGGCGAGTGGGGCCCTCGGGCCTCCGACGAGATGCTGGCCCGCGAGGGCCGCGCCTGGAGAAGAGCATGATCGGGCTGTGGGACACCACCGGCAACGAGGTGGTCAAGGCGCTCGCCGCCGAGCGGCGCAGCGCCGGCGGTGTGGCCAGCGGCATGGCGCTCACCCTCATCGTGGTCGTGGACGAGAAGCGGGTCCGGGAGGCGGAGGCCGCGGCGACCATCGCGGCCGCCGCGCACCCGTGTCGCCTCCTGGTGGTGGTCCGCTCGGAGATCGAGCGGGACCGCAACCGACTGGACGCGGAGATCGTGGTCGGTGGCCGGCTCGGCCCGTGCGAGGCGGTGGTCACCCGGATGTACGGCCGGTTGTCCCTGCACGCCGAGTCGGTGGTGATGCCGCTGCTCGTTCCCGACGTACCGGTTGTCACCTGGTGGCACGGCGAGCCGCCCGCGGAGATCGCCACCGACTTCCTCGGGGTGGTGGCCGACCGGAGGATCACCGACTCCGCGCAGGCCGCCGACCCGGTGGAGGCGCTGCGGCAGCGTGCCCGGGACTACGCCCCGGGCGACACCGACCTGGCGTGGACCCGGATCACCCCGTGGCGCACCCTGGTCGCCGGGGCGTTCGACACCACCAGCGCCAAGGTCACCGAGGCGACAATCGTCGCGCCTCCCACCGACCCGACGGCGGCGCTGATGGCCGGCTGGCTGTCCAGCCGGCTCGGCATCACCCCGCGCCGGGTGGACAGCGACGAGTTCCCTCGGATGCGGGAGGTGCAGCTCAGCTGCGCCAACGGCGACCAGTTGACGTTGAGCCGCGAGGACAGCATGGCCGTGTTCCGGCGGACCGGCCAGGACGACAGGGCCCTGCCGCTGGTGCGCCGCCCGCTCGGCGACGAGCTGGCCGAGGAGCTGCGCCGGCTGGACGCCGACCAGGTGTACGCGGAGGCGCTGGGCGCCACGGTCGGGCTGCGCGGGCTGGACCAGCGCCCCCCGCAGCGGGTCCACGTCTGGAAGGATCCGGCCACCGCGCAGCGCGCCGAGGCCGGGGTGACCGCGCACGTCGGCACGAGCGGCGAGGGCTGAGCCCATCCGGGGCACACCGTCGGGCAGGGCCGGTACGCACCGGCCCTGCCCCGCAATCTCCGGGGCTTTCGCCCCACCACCTCGGGCACACCGCCCCGGGCACGACAGCGACCGCCTCGCGGTCGGGAAACGAAGGCGCAACCATGAGTGAGGCGAGTGTCGCCGTCCACGCCGACGCCGACCTGCTGGCGCAGGCAGTGGCGGCCCGGTTGCTGGTGAAGCTGCTCGACGCCCAGGCCGACCGGGGCGAAGCCTCGGTGGTGCTCACCGGAGGTCGGGTCGCCGCGGCCGTGTACCGGGCGGTGGCGACGCTGCCGGCCCGCGACGCGGTGGACTGGTCCCGGGTCGACGTGTGGTGGGGCGACGAACGGTTCCTGCCCGCCGGTGATCCGGACCGCAACGAGACGCAGGCCCGGACGGCCCTGCTGGACGTGGTGCCACTGGATCCGGCCCGGGTGCACGCGATGCCGGCCTCGGACGGCCCGGCCGGCAACGACCCCGAGGCGGCGGCTGCCGCGTACGCGGAGGAGCTGGCCCGCGCCGCCCGGCCCGGGCACGCCACCCTGCCGCACTTCGACGTGCTGATGCTGGGCGTCGGCGAGGACGGCCACGTGGCCTCGGTCTTCCCCGAGCACCCGGTGGGCTACGAGACCCGGCCGGTGAGCGCGGTGCGGGGCAGCCCCAAACCGCCGCCGACGCGGACCACCCTCACCCTGCCGGCGATCAACACCGCCGAGGAGGTCTGGCTGGTGGCCGCCGGCGCCGACAAGGCTCGCGCTGTGGGTATGGCGTTGGCCGGCGCCGGGCCGGTGCAGTTGCCGGCGGCCGGCGTGCACGGCGTGAACCGCACCCGTTGGCTGCTGGACCGGGCGGCCGCAGCCGACGTACCCGTCCGACTGCGCAGCCTGCGCTGAGCGCGGGGAGGAACCCGCTACTCGCCGCGTCGACGGCGTAGTGCGGCGAGCGCCTCGGCGAGCAGGGCCTCCCCCTCCTCGGCGGTGCGTCGCTCCTTCACGTACGCCAGGTGGCTCTTGTACGGTTCGGCGCGAACGCGACCCGGCGGGTTCTGGGCGTCCCGACCGGCGGGTAGGCCACAGCGGGGGCAGTCCCACAGGGCTGGCGGGTCGACGTCCGCGGCGATCCGGATGTCGACCCGGTGGTCGTTACGGCACCAGTAGCTGACGTCCTGTCGGGGGGCGGGTTGGTGCCGCTCGTCCGGGCGCATCGGTGCGGACCCGACCCGGGCTCCCCGGATAACGTTGCCATTCGGCACGGCTGCTCGCTCCTGTCGTCGGAGGGGACCCGCCGTCTTCGGGGGTGGAGCGGCGGGCGACGCGGTGCAGCGGAGAAAAGCCTGCGCGCGGCCCGTCGAGTGACGAACCGCGCGCAGATTGTACGACTTACTGAGCCTGCTCAGGCGCCGCTGTTCATTTGGAGGCGCAGCCAGAGCCCGAGGCCGACGATGGCGGCGAACCAGACGACGCTCACCAGAACGGTGTAGCGGTCCAGGTTTTTCTCCGCGACCGAGGAGCCGGCAAGGCTGGAGCTGACGCCACCGCCGAACATGCTCGACAGACCGCCACCCTTGCCGCGGTGCAGCAGGATCAGCAGGGTGAGCAGAATGCTCGTGATGACCAGCAACACGATCAACGTGTATGCGAACCAGATCGGCATGGCTGGGGTCAGTTCCTCTCGTAGCGATCCTCGCCCGGTCTGATCGGGCACGGCGGCACCGACCGGCGGACGGGCGGTGTCAAGGATACCGAGCGATCAGCGGGCGAGGTGCTCCGGGAACCGGCAGATCTGAGCGAATTCCTCGGCGTCCAGGCTGGCGCCCCCCACAAGGCCCCCGTCCACGTCCGATTGGGCCATGATCGAGGCGATGTTGGACGCCTTGACCGAGCCGCCGTAGAGGACCCGAACCTGGTCGGCGGTCTCCTTGTCGAAGCGTTCCGCCAGTCGCTGACGCACCGCCCCGCAGACCTCCTGGGCGTCGTCCGGGGTCGCCGTCTTGCCCGTGCCGATCGCCCATACCGGCTCGTACGCGATGACGACCTGCCGCACCTGCTCGGGGGTGAGCCCGGCGAGGCCGCCGTCGAGCTGGTCGGAGCAGTGCGCCACGTGGGTGCCCTGCTCGCGGACGTCCAGCCCCTCCCCCACGCACAGGATCGGCGTCAGGCCGTGCGTGAGCGCCGCCTTGACCTTGGCGTTGACCAGCGCGTCGTCCTCGTTGTGGTAGGCCCGCCGCTCGGAGTGCCCGACCACCACGTACGTGCAGCCGAGCTTGGCCAGCAGCGGCCCGGAGATGTCCCCGGTGTACGCGCCGGACGCGTGCGGGGAGAGGTCCTGCGCGCCGTAACCGATGAGCAGTTTGTCCCCGTCCACAGCGGTCTGCACTGTGCGCAGGTCGGTGAAGGGCGGCAGCACTACCGTCTCGACGTCGGTGAGCTGCTTCTCGGTGAGGCTCGCCGCCAGCTTCTGCACCAGCAGGTTGGCCTCGAGGTGGTTGAGGTTCATCTTCCAGTTGCCGGCCATCAGCGGCCGGCGGGTGGTGCTCGACATTCAGTTCTCCAGGGCCGCGATGCCGGGGAGGGTCTTGCCCTCGAGGTATTCCAGGGAGGCGCCACCACCGGTGGAGATGTGCCCGAAGGACGACTCGTCCAGCCCCAGGGCACGGACCGCCGCCGCCGAGTCACCGCCGCCGACGACGCTGAACGCGTCGGCCTTGGTGATCGCCTCGGCGATCCCCCGGGTGCCCGCCGCGAAGGCCGGCATCTCGAACACGCCCATCGGGCCGTTCCAGAAGATCGTCTTCGCCTGGGACAGCGCGGCGCTGAAGCCGGCCACCGTCTCCGGGCCGACATCCAGGCCGAGCCGGTGGCTCGGGATGCCGTCGACCCGCACCGTGTCGTGCGCCGCGTCCGGAGCGAACGCGTCCGCCACCACCACGTCGACCGGCAGCATGATCTTGCCGCCGGACCGCTCCAGCAGGTTGCGGCAGGTGTCGACCATGTCCTTCTCCAGCAGCGAGGTGCCCACCTCCAGGCCCTGGGCCTTGAGGAAGGTGAAGCACATCCCGCCACCGATGAGCAGCCGGTCGACAGTCGGCAGCAGAGCCTCGATCACGGCGAGCTTGTCGGACACCTTCGACCCACCGAGCACCACCACGTACGGGCGCTCGGGGTCACCGGTGAGCTTGGAGAGCACCTCGACCTCACGCAGCACCAGCCGGCCCGCGACGTGCGGCAACCGGGCCGGCACGTCGAAGACACTGGCGTGCTTGCGGTGCACGGCACCGAACGCGTCGTCCACGTACGCGTCGCCGAACGCGGCGAGCTGGTCGGCGAAGGCCCCCCGCTCGGCCTCGTCCTTGCTGGTCTCACCGGCGTTGAAACGCAGGTTCTCCAGAAGGGCGACCTGGCCGTCGGCCAGGTCGGCGACGGTGGCGCGGGCGGAGTCACCGACGGTGTCGGTGGCGAAGTGGACCGGCGCGCCGAGCAGCTCACCGAGCCGCCCCGCGACCGGGCCGAGGCTGAACTGCGGGTCCGGAGCGCCCTTCGGGCGGCCCAGGTGCGAGCAGACGACAACCTTCGCGCCGGCCTCGACCAGTGCGCCGAGGGTCGGCAGCACCGCGCGGATCCGACCATCGTCAGTGATGGCACCGGTCTGCTTGTCGAGCGGGACGTTCAGGTCGGCGCGCACCAGCACGCGCCGACCCGACACCCCCTCGGCGAGCAGATCGTCGAGGGTCCGGATGCTCACAGCGACGAACCGACCAGCTTGACGAGGTCGACGAGCCGGTTGGAGTAGCCCCACTCGTTGTCGTACCAGCCGACGACCTTGACCTGGTTGCCGACGACCTTGGTCAGCGGCGCGTCGAAGATGCACGACGCCGGGTCGGTCACGATGTCGCTGGAGACGATCGGGTCCTCGTTGTAGACCAGGATGCCCTTGAGTGGGCCATCCGCGGCGGCCTTCAGCGCGGCGTTGACCTCGTCCACTGTGGTCTCGCGACCCACGTTGACGGTGAGGTCGGTGACCGAGCCGGTCGGGATCGGCACCCGCAGGGCGTACCCGTCGAGCTTGCCCTTGAGGTCCGGCAGGACCAGGCCGATCGCCTTGGCGGCGCCGGTCGAGGTCGGCACGATGTTCAGCGCGGCGGCCCGGGCACGACGCAGGTCCGAGTGCGGCGCGTCCTGGAGGTTCTGGTCCTGGGTGTACGCGTGGATCGTCGTCATCAGACCGTGCTGGATGCCGAACGTGTCGTGCAGGACCTTCGCCATCGGGGCGAGGCAGTTGGTGGTGCACGAGGCGTTGGAGATGATGGTGTGCTTCGCCGGGTCGTAGGTGTCGTGGTTGACACCCATGACGACGGTGACGTCCTCGTTCTTCGCCGGGGCGGAGATGATGACCTTCTTGGCCCCGCCGTCGACGTGCGCCTTGGCCTTGGTGGCGTCGGTGAAGAAGCCGGTCGACTCGATGACGACGTCGGCGCCGACCTCGCCCCACGGCAGCTTCGACGGGTCCTTCTCGGCGTACGCCTTGATGGTCTTGCCACCGACGGTGATCTCGTCGGCGGTGGCCTTGACCTCGTACGGCAGGCGACCGAGGATGCTGTCGTACTTGAGCAGGTGGGCGAGCGTGGCGTTGTCGGTCAGGTCGTTCACCGCCACGACCTCGATGTCGGCGTCAGACGCCAGCACTGCCCGGAAGAAGTTACGGCCGATTCGGCCAAAGCCGTTGATGCCAACCCGGATGGTCACAGGTCCCATCTCCTCGCGTTCTGGTCCGCCGGCTTCAGACAACGGGCCGGCGGGAATGGTGTGCGCCGACCGTTGGAGCCGGCCGTCGACGGTTCATCTCGGCCACCCCGCCGCGCGGTCTGAGGACCTGACCGCCCGAGGCGGTGGGGCACGACGAGGAGTGCCGGTGTCGGCCCCCTTGCCGTACGCAGCGACCCTATCCGAGCGTGCGAGACCACGCTGCGCCGGGTAGTGCTCCCGGGCGCACCGTGCGGCCCCACCGTCCTATCAGACCACGAGCATGTCGGGCGTGACGGCTGCTTCCGTATCCGGGATGCCAAGGTCGCGGGCCCGCTTGTCGGCCAGCGCCAGGAGCCGGCGGATCCGCCCCGCGATGGCGTCCTTGGTCAGCGGAGGGTCGGCCAGGGCCCCCAACTCCTCCAGCGACGCCTGCCGGTGCTCCAGACGCAGCCGACCGGCGTCGGTCAGGTGGTTGGGCGCCTCGTCGGCGAGGATCTCCAGCGCACGGGTGACCCGGGCGGCCGCGGCGACCGCCGCCCGCGCCGAACGCCGCAGGTTGGCGTCGTCGAAGTTGGCGAGCCGGTTGGCGGTGGCCCGTACCTCGCGGCGTACCCGGCGCTCCTCCCAGGCCAGCACGCTGGAGTGCGCGCCGATCCGGGTGAGCAGCGCGGCGATCGCGTCACCATCCTTGACGACCACCCGGTCCACCCCGCGTACCTCGCGGTTCTTCGCTGTGATGCCGATGCGACGGGCCGCGCCGACCAGCGCCAGCGCCGACTCCGGCCCCGGGCAGGTGATCTCCAACGCGCTGGAGCGGCCCGGCTCGGTGAGCGAGCCGTGGGCCATGAACGCGCCCCGCCACGCGGAGACCGCGCAGCAGACGTTGGCCGCCACCACGTGCGGGGGCAGCCCACGCACCGGGCGACCCCGCACGTCGAGCAGGCCGGTCTGCCGCGCCAGGGCCTCGCCGTCCTTGACCACCCGCACGATGAAGTGGCTGCCCTTGCGCAGCCCACCGGAAGCCAGCACGTGGATCTCGCTGGGGTAGCCGTAGACCTCGGCGATCTCCCGGCGCAGCCGCCGGGCCACCGCCCCGGTGTCCAGTTCAGCCTCCACCACCACGCGGCCGGAAACGATGTGCAGCCCGCCAGCGAAGCGCAGCAGCGCGGCCATCTCCGCCCGCCGACAGCAGGGTTTGGGCACGTCGACCCGACTCAGCTCGTCCTTGACCGCGGCCGTCATCGCCATTGTGCGTCCCCTCACGGACCTGTTCCGGCGTGTCGCCGGAGATTACGTACGTGTCTAACGATCGGCGCCCAGGACAGGCACCAGCGCGGCGCCCAGGGCAGCCGGATCATGGCGGGGAGTCCCGTCGACAACGGCGACGGGGGCGAGGACCAGGCGGGCACCCAGCGATTCTGCCGCACGTTCGACCGGTTCGGGGTCACCCACCGCCTTGGCATCGGCGAGCACAAGATCGACCTTGAGTTCGGGCAGGTACCAGTGCAGCGCCGCGAGATGATCGGCGACGGAGAGCCCGAGGGTCTCCTTCTCCGCGGCGAGGTTCAGCGTGACCAGCCGCCGGGCCGAGGTGGACACGATCGCGTCGGCCAACTGCGGCACCAGCAGGTGCGGAAGCACACTCGTGTACCAGCTGCCCGGCCCGAAGATCAACCAATCAGCCGCCCGGATCGCCTCGATGGCCTCGGCGCACGCAGGTGGGGCGCTCGGCGTAAGGCGCAACGACTCGACCCGCCCGGTGGTGACGGCCACCTGGTGCTGGCCACTGACCGTGCGCACCTCGTCGGGGGCGGCCGGGTCGGCACCGCGTACCCGCGCCTCGATCCCGACCGGTTGACGGGACATCGGCAACACCCGGCCCACAGCGCCGAGCATCGCGCCGGCGTGCTCCAACGCGGCCACCGGGTCGCCGAGCAGCTCCATGAGGCCGCAGAGCACCAGGTTGCCCACGGCGTGCCCGGTCAGACCGTCGGTGCCGGCCGACGCCCCGTCGGTGCCGCGCGGGGCTGTGTCGGTGCCGCGCGGGGCCGCGCCGTCCCGGTCCGGGTCGCCCGCCGCCGGGCCTGGGCCGGTCGCGGCGGGCCCGGGTACGCCCACCGGTGCGGCGGCGAAGCGGTGCTGGAACAGCCCGGCGCTGCGCCTGGTGGCCGGGTGGTCCCCGGCCAACGCCACCAGCGCCTGGCGCAGATCTCCCGGCGGCAGGCCACCCCGCTCGGCCCGCAGCCGGCCACTGGAGCCGCCGTCGTCACCCACAGTGACAACCGCTGTGATGTCGAGGTCGAGTTCGGGAGCGCAGTGGCGCAGCGCCCGCAACGAGGCGGACAGGCCGTGCCCGCCGCCGAACGCCACCACCCGCCGGGCCGTCATTCCCGCCCCAGGTCGCGGTGCTGGGCGTTCGCCGCCAACCCGGAGTGACGTAGCCGGCTGGCCAACTCCTCGGCGATGGCCACGCTGCGGTGCTTGCCGCCGGTACAGCCCACGGCGACGGTGAGGTACCGCTTACCCTCCCGCTCGAAGCCGGTCGTGGTGGCGTTGACCAGGTCGGCGTACGAGGCGACGAAGGCGTCCGCGCCCTCCTGGCCCAGCACGTACGCGCTGACCGCCTCCTCCCGCCCGGTGTGCTCCCGCAGCTCCGGCACCCAGTACGGGTTGGGCAGGAACCGGGCGTCCAACACGAAGTCGGCGTCCGGCGGCAGGCCGTACTTGAAGCCGAACGACAACACCGTGAGCCGCAGCCGGCGGGCGTCCTCGCCGCCGAACAGCTCCTCGATGCGGCGCCGGAGCTGGTTGACGTTCAGGTGGCTGGTGTCGATGATCACGTCGGCCTGGTCACGGGCCTCCTCCAGCAGGCCGCGCTCCACGGCGATGCCGTCGGCCAGCCGCCCGTCACCCTGCAACGGATGCGAACGCCGAACGCTCTCGAACCGCCGGATCAACACCTCGTCGTCGGCGTCGACGAAGACCACCCGGGGCGAGAATCCGCGCTCCTTGAGCTCCCGGATCGCCCCGGCCAGGTCGGTGGAGAAGGCCCGCGACCGCACGTCAAGCACCATTGCGGTACGCCGGGCCGCGCCGCCCGCCTTGAAGGCCAGCTCGGCCATGTCCAGCATCAGGGCCTGCGGCAGGTTGTCCACGACGTAGTAACCGACGTTCTCCAACGCCCGGGCCACGGTGCTGCGGCCACCCCCGGAGAGGCCGGTGACCACCACGAGGGTGGTCTCCGACTCAGCCGCCATCTGCTCGTCATCGGCATCCGGGCCGTCGATCCGGTCACCGGCTGTGCGCGCCTCGCTCACCCGTACCCCCAAGCCGTGGCGCCGCGGCCGCCCTCGGCCGCGATTGGTCAATCAGCGACTCTATCCCGCCACCGGGTCGCGGCCCGGCACCCGTGGCCGGACGGCTGCCGCGGACCATGTCGAGGGTCGCCCTCCCGACAGCGCGCAGGCTTGATGACGATCAGTAGTTGTCAATACGCTCAAAGTGATCGTCGCAGGTCAGACCGACATCTGGAGGGTGCGATGCACGACCTGGCGGACAAGAACAAGTACGTCGGCTTCCTGTTCATGCGAATCAGCCCCGAGTACTTCGCCCTCGGTCGCGAGGGCATCCACGAGATCTCCGCCGAGCACGCCCGCGACCTGGGCCGCTTCGCCAAGCAGCTCACCCACGTCGTCTGCACCGGGGTGAACGGCAAGTACGACCAGGTCACCATGGTCGAGGCTGACACCCTCGAGGAGATCAACGCGGCGGCCACCGCCTTCCGCATGGGTAACAAGGCCCGCTACATCGAGATCGTCGACATCGTGGTCGGAATGAAGGCCCCGCCGCGCGGCCTGGCAAACCGGTCCAGCCAGCCCGGCTGACCGCCTCGCCCGTCCGGCCCACCCGACCCGGGTGCGCCGGGCGGGCGCTGTCGGCGTCGGCTCGTAGACTCCCCGGATGGCTTCTCCCACCGACCTGCGTACCGCCTCCGACGCCCTGGACGTGCTGGGCCGGGTCTTCGGCTACGACGCGTTCCGTGGTTTCCAGCAGGACGTGATCAACCATGTGGTCGCTGGCGGCGACGCGCTGGTGTTGATGCCCACCGGTGGCGGCAAGTCCCTGTGCTACCAGATCCCGGCCCTCGTCCGCGACGGAGTCGCCGTCGTCGTGTCCCCGCTGATCGCGCTCATGCAGGACCAGGTGGATGCCCTCACCGCGGTCGGCGTACGCGCCGGGTTCCTCAACTCGACCCAGACCCTGGACGCCCGACGGCGGGTGGAGGCCGCCTTCGTCGCCGGCGAACTGGACCTGCTCTACCTGGCCCCGGAGGCGCTCGGCGTCCGATCCACCCTCGCCCTGCTCGACCGGGGCCGCATCTCCCTGTTCGCGATCGACGAGGCGCACTGCGTGTCCCAGTGGGGGCACGACTTCCGCCCCGACTATCTCGCCCTCTCGATGCTGCACGAACGCTGGCCGCAGGTGCCCCGCATCGCCCTGACCGCCACCGCGACCAGCGCCACCCGCACCGAGATCGCGACCCGGCTCAACCTCGACGACGCCCGGCACTTCGTGGCCAGCTTCGACCGGCCCAACATCCAGTACCGGATCGTGCCCAAACGCGAGCCCCGCAAGCAGTTGCTGACCCTGCTGCGCGACGAGCACCCCGGCGACGCCGGCATCGTCTACTGCCTGTCCCGGGCCTCGGTCGACAAGACGGCGGAGTTCCTCACCGCCAACGGGGTCGCCGCGCTGCCCTACCACGCGGGGCTGGACGCGGGCACCCGCGCCCGCAACCAGCAGCGCTTCCTACGGGAAGACGGCCTGGTCATGGTCGCCACCATCGCCTTCGGCATGGGCATCGACAAGCCCGACGTGCGGTTCGTCGCCCACCTCGACCTGCCCAAGTCCGTCGAGGGCTACTACCAGGAGACCGGCCGCGCCGGCCGTGACGGCCTGCCGTCCACCGCCTGGCTGGCGTACGGGCTTCAGGACGTGGTCCAGCAACGCAAGATGATCGAGACGTCCGACGGCGACCTCGCCCACCGCCGCAACCTGGCCGCGCACTTGGACGCGATGCTCGCCCTCTGCGAGACGGTGCGCTGCCGGCGGGTCCAACTGCTCGAATACTTCGGCGAGACGACGACGGCCGCCTGCGGCAACTGCGACACCTGCCTCACCCCACCGGAGACCTGGGACGGCACCGTCGCCGCCCAGAAGTTGCTCTCCGCCGTCTTCCGCCTCGACCGCGAACGCAACCAGCGCTTCGGCGCCGGGCACTGCATCGACATCCTGCTCGGCAAGCCGACCGACAAGATCAGTCAGTACGGTCACGACTCGCTGACCGTCTTCGGGATCGGCTCCGAGCTCAGCGAGGCCGAGTGGCGGGGCGTGGTCCGGCAACTGCTCGCCGAAGGGCTCCTCGCCGTGGAGGGCGACTACGGCACGCTGGCGCTGACCGAGGCGAGCGCCGACGTCCTCACCCGCCGCCGTACGGTCACCATGCGCCGCGAGCCGGAGAAGCCCGCGTCGAGCCGCTCATCGAAGCCGCGCGGCGCGTCCACAGTCGTGGCCGAGCTGACCCCGGCCGCCGCGTCGCTGTTCGAGCGGCTGCGGGCCTGGCGTGCGGTCACCGCCAAGGAGCAGGGCGTCCCGGCGTACGTCATCTTCCACGACGCCACACTGCGTCAGATCGCCAGCGACGCGCCCAGCACACTGGCCGACCTGTCCCGGGTCAGCGGAGTAGGCGAGAACAAACTCGCCAAGTACGGCGAGCAGATCCTGACCGTCCTCACCGCCGACTGAGCTCATGGCGAAGGGCCGGGCCCCGTGGTGGGGTCCGGCCCTTCGGCATGTGGTGGGGGTCAGCTGGTGGCGTAGCCGCGGGTGGCGATCCAGTCGGC
>NZ_JBEZGK010000046.1:0-20972 GCF_040649935.1 Micromonospora sp. NPDC048842
GGTGCAGGTGTCGGCCTACCCGGACGCCTACGCCCAGTGGGAGCAGCAGGCCACCGACCTCGTCGCCCAGCACTGGAACAGCTGACCCGCACCACCGCACCACCCGCACGCCAGCACCACCGCACCCCAGCGAGACAGCACGACACCGACCGCTGGCCGGCACCCGCAACCCGGGGTGCCGGCCAGCGGCACTTCCATTGCCGTACCCCAGGTCACTGGTCGCGGGCCGTCGCGACGCCGGGTCCCCCGCCGGGAGTGGACGCGGCGACGCCGCCTGCCCGCCGGGAGCGGACGCTGCGACACCAGCCTGCCCGGCCGGAAGCGCGGATGGCGCGCCGGTGGAAGCGGATGGCGCGGTGAGGTCGGTGGCTGTCGGGAGATCTTGGACAGTTTCCGTCCCGCGCGAACGGAAAGTGTCCAAGATCTGCGGGGATGCACCACCGCGTGCCGCGCGAGCCAACCCGCAGCGGTCAGAAGAGGACTGTGGCCAGGGTGCCGATCGGCTGGAAGCCGCAGCGCTCGTAGACGCGGCGGGCCGGGAGGTTGAAATCGTTGACGTACAGGCTGACGGTGGGTGCGACCCGCAGCAGCGCGTCGCGGACCACGGCTGCCATGGCGGCGGTGGCGATCCCCCGGCCTCGCCACTCCGGTGCCACCCAGACGCCCTGGATCTGCGCCGTCCGTTTGGTGACCACTGCCAGCTCGGCCTTGAACACGACCTTGCCGTCGATGATGCGGGCGTACGCGCGACCGCTCCGGACCAGATCGTTGACCCGTCGGCGGTAGCTGCGTCCGCCGTCCTCGGCCAGCGGGGAGACGCCGACCTCTTCGGTGTACATGGCGACCGCCGCCGGGAAGAGCCGGTCGACCTCGCCGGAGCGAACCTGGCGTACCTCCGGATCGGCCGGTACGGGTGGCAGCGTGTCGGTGACCAGCAGCGGCTGATTGGGGCGAACGTCTCGCGCTGGCCCCCACGTGTCGGAGAGGCGGTCCCACAGCCCGAGGACTGCGTCGGCCCGGCCGACGATGGAGGAGCAGAGCCGCTCCTCGCCCGCGAGCAGGTCGGCGAAGGCGGCCACCGCGGCGTCACTGGCCAGCACCGGGGTCAGATTGCCGCCGAGCCAGCAGAGTGACTCGAGGTTGCGGCGAGCCCCGTACCCCAGGATTCTGCCCTCGGCCCGCCACCACGAGAGTCCGCGCGCGGCGATCCGCTCGGCGACCTGCGCGCCCGCGAACGGGTCATGGTCGAGCAGTCGCTCGACCGCGCGGCGCTCCGATTCCCCCAGTTGGCGTACCGGCACCGTCAGCACGACTATCAGCCTGCCAGATCGACCCCCCGCTCCGCCGGTCGAGTGCCGAGGCCGGTGCAGGCTCTGCCGGCCCACTGATCGGCCGGGTCCGCCCGGCCCACCGGACGACCGGGGGCACCAGGGCTCCGAGCAGGAGAAACAGGGCACCGAGCACGAGCCAGCCGGGTACGCCCCAGCCGAGCGCGAGGGTGGTCACCACTACCGGTGCGAGCATCTTGCCCAGTTCGTAGCCCATGCCGTACGCCCCCTGGTACTGCCCCTGGGCGTCCGCCGGCGCCAGCCCGAAGGAGATCCCCCAGCCGGCGGCGGAGTGCCACAGCTCGCCGGTGACGTGCGCGAGTGCCCCGAGGCCGAGCAGCCCCACAGCGCCGGCGGTGGGCAGCGCGCCGCTGGCGGCGAAGAGTACGCAGGCCAGGGCGATGGCCACGCCCGCTCGACGGGCGGCGCGGGCGGCTCCGGGCAGTGTGGCGGCGGTATTCGCGGCGCGTACCTGAAGGAGCACCACCAGCACGGTGTTGACCAGTGTCAACGCGGAGATCATCCAGGCGGGGGCGCGGGTGTGGCCGGCGATCCACAGCGGCAGGGCGATGGTGAGCAGGCTGAAGTGCATCGACATCAGCCCGTCGACAAGGGTGAAGGCGAGGAACGGGCGGTCCCGTAGGGCGACCAGCCGAGGGCCGTGCGTCGGGGCGGCGACCGGGGCGACGGCGGGCAGTCGAAGGAAGACCACCGCTGCGGCCAGTGATGTCGCCGCCGAGGCCAGGATCAGCGCGACGTACCCGGTTCGGGTGTCGGCGGCGATGGCGAAGCCGCCGAGGACAGCGCCGACGGAGATCCCGACGTTGGTGGTGGCTCGCAGGTAGGCGCGGGTGCGGACCCGCTGGTCGGCTGGGATCGCTCCGGCGATCAGCGCGCCACGGGCACCGCGCTCGACCGCGTCGGCGAGCGCGGTGGCAGCTCCCACCAGCACGAACGTGGGGAACGACCGGACGGCGATCAGGCCGACGGTCAGGGTGCCGGCGACGAACAGCGCGCCGACCTGCACACCGCGTGGGCCGACGCGGTCGGCCAGGTAGCCGCTCGGGGCGCTGGCCACCACACCGACCAGGGCCGAGATGGTCAGCCCGATGCCGACCTCGGTGGCCGACAGGCCGACCGACCGGGTGAGGAAGAGCGCGCTGGCGACGAGCCAGAGGCCCCGCCCGACGGTCTTGACCAGAGTGCCGATGGTGAGGACCCGGGCCGGGCCCGGCGGGGGAAGCAGGCGCATGGCCGACACTTTAACAAGACGTACGTACGGTTTGGTAAAGGAGGGTTGTCGACGATGCATTGCCGATATATCGTTGATGCATCAGCGATAGTCCTAAGGAAGGAAGAACCTGATGAGGTTCCACCGACAGCACCACCCGATGCACGAGGTCCGGATGCGGGGGTTCGGCTTCCCGCCGGTCCCGCCCGGTCCGCACGGCCATGGCCACGAGCACGGACACGGCGGCCCCTGGGGCGGCCGGGGCCGTGGACGGGGTCGGGGCCGACGCCCCAACGTCCGAGCGTCCGTGTTGGCCCTGCTCACCGAGCGGCCGATGCACGGCTACGAGATGATCCAGGAGATCGACTCCCGCACCGGCGGTGCGTGGCGGCCGAGCCCAGGCTCGATCTACCCCACCCTCCAGCTCCTGGAGGACGAGGGCGTGATCGTGGCCAGCACCGAGGAGCCCAGTGGTGGGCGGAAGCGGTTCACTGTCACCGAGGCCGGTCAGGCGGAGGCCACCGAGGCCGCGCAGACCCCGCCGTGGGCGGACGTCGCCCAGGGCACTGTGAGCAGCTGGCACGACATCCGTGACTCCGGCGCGCAGGCGATGAACGCCCTACGCCAAGTGATGATGAACGGCACCGACGACCAGCGCGAGCGGGCCGCCCAGGTGCTCGACGAGACCCGGCGCAAGCTGTACGCGATCCTCGCCGAATCCGAGTGACGCCAGGCCGCACCACACCGCCAGGCCGCACCACAGCTACGAGCACCACAGCGCACAACCGCACGATCAGCTCAAACGAAAAGCGGCCGTTCCCCGTGCGGGGAACGGCCGCTTTTCCACATGGAGAATCAGTGAACGGTGACGGTTGGGCCGGTGACCAGCCCGCGCAGCTCCTCGGGGAGCTCGGCGCCCATCTCGTCGGCGATTCGCAGCGCCTCTTCGATCAGGGTCTCGACGATCTGGGCCTCGGGCACCGTCTTGACGACCTGCCCCTTGACGAAGATCTGGCCCTTGCCGTTGCCGGAGGCGACGCCGAGGTCGGCTTCCCGAGCCTCGCCCGGACCGTTCACCACGCAGCCCATGACGGCGACCCGCAGCGGCACCGGCAGCCCTTCGAGGCCGGCGGTGACCTCCTCGGCGAGCTTGTAGACGTCCACCTGGGCCCGCCCGCAGGACGGGCACGAGACGATCTCCAGGCCCCGCTCGCGCAGACCGAGGGACTCCAGGATCTGGTTGCCGACCTTGATCTCCTCGACCGGCGGAGCGGACAGCGAGACCCGGATCGTGTCGCCGATCCCCTCGGCCAACAGCGCGCCGAAGGCGACAGCCGACTTGATGGTGCCCTGGAACGCCGGCCCGGCCTCGGTGACGCCGAGGTGCAGCGGGTAGTCGCACTGCTCGGCGAGCTGCCGGTACGCCCGGATCATCACGACCGGGTCGTTGTGCTTGACCGAGATCTTGATGTCGCGGAAGCCGTGCTCCTCGAACAGCGAGCATTCCCACAGCGCCGACTCGACAAGTGCTTCGGCGGTGGCCTTGCCGTACTTGCTCAGCAGGCGCTTGTCCAGTGACCCGGCGTTGACGCCGATCCGAATCGGCGTCCCCGCCGCCCCCGCGGCACGGGCGATCTCCTTGACCTTGTCGTCGAACTGCCGGATGTTGCCCGGGTTGACCCGGACCGCCGCGCAGCCGGCGTCGATAGCGGCGAAGACGTACTTGGGCTGGAAGTGGATGTCGGCGATCACCGGGATCTGCGACTTCTTGGCGATCGCGGGCAGCGCCTCGACGTCGTCCTGGGACGGCACCGCCACCCGGACGATCTGGCAGCCGGACGCGGTCAGCTCGGCGATCTGCTGAAGGGTCGCGTTGATGTCGGAGGTGAGGGTCGTGGTCATCGACTGCACGGACACCGGCGCACCACCACCGACCGGAACCGAACCGACCATGATCTGGCGGCTGGCCCGACGGGGAGCGAGCGGCGGGGGCGGCACGGCGGGCATACCGAGACTGATAGCTGTCACTTCAGGCACTCACCTTGAGAAGAGCGTGATGGGGTTGACGACGTCCGCGGCGATGGTCAGCAGCGTGAACGCGCCACCGATCAGGATCACCACGTACGTGAAGGGCATCAGTTTGAGGTAGTCCACCCGGCCGGGGTCGGCCCGGCCGATCCGCGCGTAGACCCAGGAGCGGGCCCGTTCGAACCAGGCGATGGCGATGTGGCCGCCGTCCACCGGGAGCAGCGGCAGCAGGTTGAACACGCCGATGAAGAAGTTCAGCGACACGAAGAGCATGAAGAAGACCAGCCAGGCGTTGTTCTCCACCGCCTCGCCGCCGAGTCGGCTGGCGCCGACCACGCTGATCGGGGTGTCGACGTCGCGCTCGCCGCCGGTGAGGGCGGTCCACAGGGCGGGGACCTTCTGCGGGAGGCGCTGGAGCGCCTGGGCGGTGCCGACGGCCAGTTGACCGGTGAAGTCGGCGGTGGCGCCGAAGGCGCCGACCGGGCCGTACGTCACGCGGGTCGGGGTGCTGGGGACGAGCCCGACGCCGAGCGCGGCCACCGGCGCGGCGGCACCTGTCGGGTTGTCCAGCGGCGGACGCTGGGTCTGCGCGAGCACCGTGCTGGTGGTGTTCGGCTGCCCGTCGCGGACGTACGCGATCTGCGCGGTGTCGCCCGGCTTGAGCCCGCGCAGCGTGGTGAGCAGGTCGCCGTAGGAGTTGATCGAGGTGCCGTTGACCGAGGTGATCCGGTCCCCGTTGCGCAGTTGCCCCTGGGCGGCCGGGCTGGCCGCGTCGGCGGGGGTGCAGGCCCGCACCGCGTTCTCCGGAACCACGCACTCGCTGAGCTGGATGACGGCGGGCTCCTGGCGGGCCTGCGCGTCGGTGGTCGGGAAGTCGGGGTTGGGCAGGCCGGCGGAGACGGCGAGGATCCAGATGGTGACCAGGGCGAGCGCGAAGTGCGTGATCGACCCGGCGGCCATCACGATCGTCCGCTTCCAGACCGGGTAGCGCCACATCACGCGCGACTCGTCGCCCGGCTCGACGTCGTCGTCCTGCGGCGTCATCCCGACGATCTTGCAGAAGCCGCCGAGGGGGATGCCCTTGAGGCCGTACTCCGTCTCACCCCGCTGGAACGACCAGATGGTGGGGCCGAAACCGACGAAGTACTTCGTGACCTTCATCCCGAACGCCTTGGCGGTCAGCAGGTGACCCGCCTCGTGCAGGCTCACCGAGATGAGAATGGCCAGGGCGAAGAGGACCACCCCGAGCAGGTACGACATCAAGCTCCTTCCACCGAACCCGCGATGATCTCCTGCGCGTGCGCGCGTGCCCACGACTCGGCCGCGAGCACGTCCTCGACGGTACCTGGTTCGTCGAAGTCCGGAGCCTCCTCCAACACGCGTTCGAGGGTGTCGACAATGCCGAGGAACGGCAGTCGGCCCGCCACGAACGCGGCCACACACTCCTCGTTCGCCGCGTTGTAGATCGCCGGCCGGCAGCGCCCGGTCTCCCCGGCGGCCTTGGCCAGGGCGACGGCCGGGAACGCCTCGTCGTCGAGCGGCGCGAACTCCCAGGTGTGCGAGGCCGTCCAGTCGACGGCGGTGGCCGCCTCGGGCACCCGGTCGGGCCAGCCGATGCCGAGCGCGATCGGCAGCCGCATGTCCGGTGGGCTGGCCTGGGCGATCGTCGACCCGTCGACGAACTCGACCATCGAGTGGATCACCGACTGCGGGTGCACCATCACTGTGATGTCGGCGTAGGGCACGTCGAACAGCTCGTGCGCCTCGATCACCTCCAGCGCCTTGTTGACCATGGTGGCGGAGTTGATCGTGACGACCGGCCCCATGTTCCAGGTCGGGTGCGCGAGGGCCTGCTCGGGTGTGACCTGCGTCAACTCGTCGCGCTGCCGACCCCGGAACGGGCCGCCGCTGGCCGTGACGATCAGCCGACGCACCTCGCCGCGCGAACCGGAGCGCAGGCACTGCGCCAGCGCCGAGTGCTCCGAGTCGACCGGGACGATCTGCCCCGGCCGCGTCACAGCGGCCCTGACCAACGGGCCGCCGGCCACGAGCGACTCCTTGTTGGCCAACGCGAGAGTACGACCACCGCGCAGCGCGGCCAGCGTAGGAGCGAGGCCCAGCGAGCCGACCACCCCGTTGAGCACGATGTCGCACGGCCACTGGGCCAGCTCGGTCATGGCGTCCGGGCCGGCCACGATCTTGGGAAGTTTGAAGTCACCGGTGGCCCAACCGCGCCGGCTCGCCTCGGCGTAGAACGCGAGTTGCAGGTCCTGCGCGGCGGACGCCTTGGCCACCCCGACCGCCTCGACGCCCAGTTCGAGGGCCTGGGCGGCGAGCAGCTCGACGTTGCCGCCGCCAGCGCCCACGGCGACCACCCGGAACCGGTCCGGGTTGCGCCGGACGATGTCGATGGCCTGGGTGCCGATCGAGCCGGTGGACCCGAGCAGAACGAGGTCGCGGGGGGAAGTCACCCGGCCATTCTTCCCCACCCTCGCTGCACACCCGCCGGGAGCCTCAGCCCTCCCCCTCCGCCGACACTTCGGGCAGTGCCTCCTCGCCCAGCAGGTCGGCCGGATCGATGGAGAACTCGAACGGCTCCCGCATGACGAAGCGCGTCCCGGCCGCAGCGGCAGCCACGGGCCGGTACTCCCCCTCGGTCAGCTCGTACAACGCGATGGTCGGCACCCGATTGCGCAGGTCAACCCGGAGGAAGAAGGGCACGCGTGCGGCGGCGTACTCACGCGGGCGGTCGATGATGTCCTTGCGTCGGTTTCCGGGGGAGACGATCTCCCCGAGAAGCACGGCGTGCCCGATGTCCATCGTCGTGCGACCGCCGCCGGGCGCATCGAGAATGACGATGTCCGGGATGAAGAGATCCTGGCCCGAGACGATGTTCGTCTCAAGATAAAGCCACAGCTTCGCCTGACGGGCCGCCTGCTTGAGGAGATAAGCGAGGCCCAACTCCGCGTCCTGATGGTCGTACCCGGCATGTGGTGTCACGATCACGCTTCCGCTCAGGACCTCAACCTTGGGGCCGTTGGTCTCCGGCAACAGGTCGAGGGCGAGCTGCGCAGTCCAGGGTTCGTCGTGCCACCGCAGCACGTCGAACGACGGCTCGGTGTGCTGCGGCGCCGGCTCCGGCGCGAACGCTGCCTGGGTCATCCGGGCTCACCCCCTCAGCGGACCATCCTGCTCAGCTCAGCCTAGTCGCGCCGCCCCGCCCGGTGCGGCAGCGCACACGCGGTGCGACAGATTGGGATATCGGCCTGGCCCCCGCGTTCGGGCGGCGTTCAGACCGGGGCGACGCAGAACACGACGTCGAGATAGTCGGAGCGTTTTGTCCAGTTCGAGTAGTGGTATTCGGCGAAGCCGGGCGCCTGGGCCTCGCACACCGCATCGGCCTGCGCCTCGCCGACTACGGGCTGTTCGACGCGAGCCAGCACCCGCCACGTCCCGGGACCACACGTGGCGATCTCGTACACCACTGTGGCCGCGCCACCGACGTTGCGCACACACTGGCCGGCCTGCACGAACTGCTCGTCGCCGTTCGCCTTGGCGGTGGGCGTGGCCACTGTCGGGCTCGCTCCCGCGCTGGTCTCCGCCGCTGGTGTGGCGCGGGAACCGGCCCATTCGATCACCTGGAACACCACGCCCACGATGCCGGCGATCGCGGCAGCGGCACCCAACCAGCGCAGCAGGGCCCGCAGCGGCCGGCTTGTGGTGGAACCGGTTTCGTCGTCCATGCTCGCCTCCGACCCTGCTGCTGGGCAGCCATCCGCGAATCGCGGTGCCGATCCACCTTCCACATTGACAGGTCGCCGCGAGACACGTCACGTACCCAAAGTCATCGTCAAGGGGCAGCACGACGTCCGCTGCCCACCCGGTAGCAACAGGTCAACGGCCATCCTCGGCGGTCATGACCGGTTCGGCCCATCGGCGGCGGCGTCGGATGTCCGACTAACGCCACTACCCGGCAATGATCGACTCGGGTTCACGGACGTCGGGGTGTCCGCAGCGTGCGGACACCCCAACGTCACTGAGATCGTGGTGATCAGGCGCGGTTGTCGACCGGGGGCCGCCGCAGCGGCCCCCGGTCGCTGTCAGCCGCCGTTGATGACGAACTGCGAGCCCGGCTGGATGACGATGTTGCCGTCGGCCGAGTTGGTGATCGTCACGTTGGTCAGGTTGGCGTTGCCGCGCGCGCCGCTCATCGCGAGGATGCCGGCACCGTTGACGGACTTGTCGATCCGCACGTTGGTGATCGCGAGGTTCGGTATGTTGCCGCCACCGTTCTTGAACTGGATGCCGTCGTACGTGGAGTCGATGATGTCGGTGTCCCGGATCGTGACCCCGACGATGTCCCTGGTGGCCGGGAAGATCGTGATGGCACCGAACTCCTGGTCCTCGTTCCAGAAGGCGCCACCGGTGCGGTAGAGCCCGTTGTTGGCGATCAGCGTCGTGCCGGAGAACGGCAGCGGGTCGTGGTCGGTCGCCAGCATGATGCCCGGGTAGTTGGCGGTGTCGTAGATCAGGTTGTTCTCGATCGAGTTGTCGTAGCCGCCGTAGATGGCGATGCCGTTGGCCCGCCAGGGAAGCTGGATGGTGTTGTTGACGAAGTGGTTGTCGTGCGCGATGTCGACGTTGCGGTCCTTGACGTACGGGTTGGCCCAGACGGCGAGCGCGTCGTCACCGGTGGTGCGGAAGGAGGAGTTGAACACCCGCGAGTTACGCGTGCCGTTGCTGAAGTTGATGCCGTCGGCGTACGTGTTGCGGATCCGCATGCCGGTGAACTCCAGCCCGTCGGCCGGCCCCCACAGGTCGGGGATGTTGTCGTAGTCGCGGCCCACCCAGGCACCCACGTTGGCGTGCTCGATCCAGACGTTGCTGATCTTCGTGCCGGCGCCGAAGCGACCGTTCAGACCGACGCCGCCCTCGGCGTTGCCGTCACCGCCGCGGATCCGACCCGAGCCGAAGATGGCGATGTCGGAGATCTGGGTGTTCTTGTCGATGTCGAAGCCGAAGTTGCCCTCGTGCGGGTGGTTGATGCCACCCACCACGTTCTGCGGCTCGGTCAGCGTGTAGAGCTGTGAGTGCCACATTCCGGCGCCCCGGATCGTGACGTTGCTGATGCCGACCTGGTTGTGCATGCCCCGGTTCAGCGGGTCGTCGGTCAGGATCTTCTGCTCCTGCCGCCACTGCCCGGCGGGGATCCAGACGCAGCTGATGACGCCGTTCTGGTCGTCGGTCACCGCGCGCTGGATGGCGGCGGTGTCGTCGAGCCCGTCGTTCGGGACCGCACCGTACGAGGTGATCGAGGTGCAACCGGCCGGCTGGCTCGCCGCCGGCGCCACCTGCTCCAGATCGATCATGTCGATGACGTAGAAGGAGGCGGTGTCACCCGAGTCGCGCTGCAACTTGAACCGGGTGCCGGCCGGGTACGACTGCGCCAACAGCGCGTTCGACTCGTCGAAGAGCCGCCGGGCGTCGGCCTGCGGGGTGTTGGTCAGCGCCTCCGGCCCGTCGGTGTTGCCGTAGAGCCAGCTGTGCTTCGACGACAACGTCAACTTCCGGGAGAAGACGTCGTTGACGTAGAGGCTGATGGTCGCCTCGATGCCGCCGCCACCGGGCGCGTCCGGGATGGAGTTGCGCACCACTATGGAGTTGGCCTGGTTGGCCGAGGTGAACTCGACGAACTGGCCGGTGCCGGTGAGTCGCACCGACTTGCGACCCGAGGACTCGCTGGCGAAGTTGGTGTGCCCGAAGGTCCGCAGCGGGTCGGCCTCCAGCAGCGTGCCCTGGTAACGGCCGGCCTCCGCCTCGTAGGAGACGTACGGGACGGCGGCCCCACGACCGACAACTATCGACTGGCTGAACGCGTTGTTCGTCTCGTTGGTCTCGGCGACCACGTTCGTGGCGTCGGCGGTGGCGGTGATGGTGGCGCCGCCGCTGGTGGCTGTCCAGCTACCGCTGACGGCCACTGTGACAGTCGCGCCGGCGGCGATCGAGGCGGTGTTGGTGTTGAGCGTGGTGCTGCCCGCCACCAGCCGGGTGACGGTGGTCGCGCCGGTCGCTGAGGTGCCCCGGTTGCGAACAGCCACGGTGAAGGTGACGGACGCCCCGACGGCCGGGTTCGGCGGGTTCGAGGCGATGCTGAGCACCTGGAGGTCGGGGCCGGGGGCCTGCGCCACCACCAGCGGTGATGCGGCGGTGCGGCTGTTGTTGCCGTTGTTCTGCTCG
This sequence comes from Micromonospora sp. NPDC048842, assembly GCF_040649935.1. NCBI lineage: Bacteria > Bacillati > Actinomycetota > Actinomycetes > Micromonosporales > Micromonosporaceae > Micromonospora > Micromonospora sp. NPDC048842. The sequence continues at coordinate 10,825 of NZ_JBEZGK010000046.1, forward strand.
ACGATCGTGTTCGCCGGGTCGACCACCGCCGAGACGGCGTAGCTGCCCATCGGCCGCGTACCGGCGTTGAGCGACACTGTGGTCGAGGCGCCCGCGGCGAGCGTGCCCACCGAGGCGCTGCCGACGACAGCACCGGCCAGGCTGAAGTTCACAGTGGTCGCACCGGCGGTGGCGGACCCGATATTCTGCACCACTGCCGAGAGGGTGACCGGAGAGACCTCGCTGGGCGACGTGGGCGACCAGGTCACCGAGTTGACGACCAGGTCCGGGTTGGGTGCCGGGGTGCCACACACCTCGAGCTCGGCCACCTGGCCGGACGGGGCGCCGGTGTTGCCGGTGAACCGCAACTGCACGTCGGCGGTGGTCGCGCTGACCGGGATGGTCACCAGGTTGGTGCCCTGGGTGAACTGGTAGGCAGCCGCCGACACCAGACTGGTGTACGAGGACGACGCCTGGTCGCGACCGAGAACCTGGATGGTCTGGGTACGGGTGCCCCAGGCCGGGTCCGGGTTGAGCTTCACTGTGACACCGGAGATGGAGTGGTTCGCACCCAGCGCCACTGTCAGGTTCTGCGGGTAGCTCGCCGCACCCTCCCAGTAGGTGGTGAGCTGCCCGTCGTTCGCCTTGTCCGGGGTGAAGCTGAAGGTGGAGCCGCTCGCCGTCATGCTCTTGCCCTGCGCCACGTTGGTGCAGGCCGGCGGGTTGCTGCCGGTGCGGGTGACGGTGTTGCTGTTGCCGGAGAGGTTGCCGGCGCCGTCGCGAGCACGGACGTGGTACGACACTGTCGCCGTCGCCGGTTGGGTGTCCTGGTAGGTGAGGACGGTGCCCAACGTGGCGATCAGGCTGCCGCCCCGGTAGACGTTGTAGCCGGCGAGCCCGCTGCCACCGGAGTCGGTGGAGGCCCCCCAGTTGAGCGTGATCGTGCTGCCCGACGTGCTGTGCGACAGCGTCCCCGGGACGCTCGGCGCTGTGGTGTCACCACTGCCGGTACGGGTCACCGTGTTGCTGTTGCCGGAGATGTTGCCGGCGGCGTCGCGGGCCCGCACGTGGTACGACACGGTCGCCGTGGCCGGCTGGGTGTCGTTGAAGGTGGTCACGGTGCCGACGGACTGGAGGAACGCGCCGTTGCGGTAGACGTCGTAGCCGGCGATGCCGCTGCCGCCCGCGTTGTCTGTCGACGCGACCCAGTTGAGGCTGATGGTGGTGCCCGACTGGGTGTACGAGAGGTTGCCGGGAACGCTCGGCGCTGTGGTGTCGGGGGTGGTGCCGCCGCTGCCGTACACCTCCAGTTCGGAGAGCTGCCCGGCCGGCCAGCCGCTGTTGGCGGTGATGGTGATCCGGACGTAGCGGGTGGAGGTCGAGCTGAAGTTGATGGTTGCGGTGCTGCCGCTGGCGGGGTTGAAGGTGTACGTCTGCGACCCGACCAGGTCGGTGAAGGACGAACCGTTGGTGCTGCCCCGCACGCTCAGCGTCTGCGTCCGGGTGCCCCAACCGGAGGTCGGCAGCTTCAGCACTACCTGGTTGACGCTCTGCGACGAGCCGAGGTCGACCTGCACCCACTGCGGGAAGGCGTTGTTGACGCTCTCCCAGTAGCTGCCCACGTTGCCGTCGACGACCTTCGACGAGTCGTAGACGTCGGCGTGGCCGCTCTCCTGGGTGGGACGGCCCTGGGCGAGGTTGGTGGCCGCCGGGGCGAAGCCGGTGCTCGACGCGGCAGCCGGGCCGGCCGGGCGGGCGGCGGCGGCCGGGTTCGCGAGGGCTGTCGCCCCGGCCGTCGCGATCAGCGCGGCGGCGGCCGTGGCCGCCACCATCCTGAACAGATTCGTTCGTCTCATCACTGTCCTTGTCGTCGGGGGACGGTTGCCGCGGTGGCTGGACCACGGGGTGGGGGTGCGGCGGTGCAGCGCCGGCCGACGCGAGAGGGCCGGTGTCGAGAGAGACGGGATGGCACGGGCGGCGCGGGGGCGCCGCTCGTCCTGGAAACACCAGACGGGTACGACCATCAACGGGCCTCCCCAGGAGGCCCGTTGAATCTTCCGAGAGCATGCACAGAACCGTGCATACCTTTGTCAAAATCTTGCGTTACTTTGGCCCAAAGGTTACTGACGTGCTACGAGAGCGTCAACACTTCGACCACCGTGACTATTGACGGACTTGTCTGCCCTGACGGCCGCAGCCCGCGCCGATGTGCCCACGAAATCGGGGAAGGCGCCGCCTCCCGACTACTGGAGGCCACACCTTCCCCGAAGTTGCGCGGATCTTGCGTCAGATCGTGCCGGAACGATCAGGCATCTGGTGCCGTCAACACGAAGGTCTCCAGCGACTCCCCGCCGTACCAGTCGGTGCGCTGACCGAGATGGGTCATGCCCAGCCTCCGAGCGACAGCCATCGACGGCTCGTTGCTCGGCGACACGACCGCATAGATCTCCCGGGTACCAGCGGCGAACTCCCGGGCCACCGCCGCGCGGGCCGCCTCGGTGGCGTAGCCGTGACCCCACGCGTCCGGGTGCAGGTGCCAGCCCACCTCGATGTCGTCGGTCCGGCGCGACTCGTCGCGCCCCGGAAGCGGCTTGAGCAACAGGGTGCCCACCACCTGACCCGTCTCGCGTACCTCGATCGCCCAGGTGCCGTACCGGCCTCCGTCGGCGGCGTGCCGCTCCTGCCAGACCCGCAGCCGCTCGACGGCCTGGGCCGGGGTGGTCATCGGCAGACCCGACGCCACGCCCAGGTATCGGCTCACCTCGGGACGCGAGTAGATGTCGTAGATCCGCGCCAGATCGGCCGGATCGTCGGTCCAATCACGCAGGATCAGGCGTTCGGTGGTGAGAACAGTCATGACCGGCGATCTTAAGGAGTGACGGCCGCGACGACAGGGAAGGAGGACCCGATGGGCAACGGATGGCAGCGCGCGAAACGGATCACGAGTGCCGCGTTCCGTCCGGTGCGCGGACGGGACCTGTCGCTGCACGCCGCCGCGATCACCTTCTACGGGGCGATCGCCGTGGTGCCGGTCGCCCTGCTGGCGATCTGGCTCACCGCACTGGTGGCCGGGGCCGACCGGGTACGCCGGCTCACCTCGTACGCCGTGGAGGCCCTGCCCACAGCGATCGGCGCGCCCCGGGCGGTGGAGGCGCTCGTCGACGCCGGGGTGGGGCTGACCCCGCTGCTGGCGCTGGCCTCCCTGCTGCCCGCCTCGCTGTACGGCGAGGGCCTGCGCCGGGCGTTCGTCTCGGTGGCCGCGCCCCGCTCCGACGAGCACCTGGTCGGCTGGCGGGGCCGACTCCTGCTGCTGCCACTGCTCGCGCCGGCCCCCGCGCTGCTGCTGTCGATCCTGCTGGCGCTCCCGCTCACCACTCGTCTCGTACGCCAGGGCGGTTGGCTCGGTGTGCTCGGCGTGGTGCTGTCGTTCCTGGCGGTCTGGCTGGTGCTCACGCCGGTGCTGGTGTGGGTGTTCCGGGTCGTCGGGCCGGCCTCACCGGACTGGCTCTCCACCCTCGGGGTCGGGTCGTTCACCGCAGCGAACCTCTCCGGTTTCCTGCACGGCTTCGTGCTCTTCGCCTCGCTCCCGCTGGACCTGGGCGTGCCCTTCGGCGGCTTCGACGACATCGGCGCCGGCGTGGCCGTCCTCCTCTGGCTCTACCTGTTCCACGTGATCGTCCTGGCCGGCTACTCCGCCACCCTGGCCCTCTCCAACTGGCGCACCACCCGCACCCGCACCCCCACCCCCGAGCCCAGTTGATCATGAAGTTGTTGCCACTCTCGTCGGCGTGTCCTGGCAACAACTTCATGATCACCGCGGGCCGTGGGGTGGGGTGGGGTCGGCGGGGGTGGGGTTAGGGGGTGTTCAGGGCTTCGGTGGGGGTTAGGCGGGCGGCTCGGATTGACGGGTAGACGCCGGCGATCACACCGACGAGCAGGGCACCGGCTATTCCGCCTACCACCGCGGTCAGTGGGATGGTGGGCGGCCAGCCCTGGTAGCTGGCGTAGCCGACAGTGGCGAGCACCCCTAGTGCGGCCCCGGCAGCGCCACCGAGCACGCTGAGCAGCACCGACTCGGTGAGGAACTGGACCCTGATCTGGCCGCGGTTCGCGCCGAGCGCCCGGCGCAGGCCAATCTCCCGACGGCGTTCCAGCACCGAGATGACCATCGTGTTGGCGACGCCGATCCCGCCGACCAGCAGGGCGACAGCCGCCAAGCCGAGGAACAGCGCGGAGAAGCTGTCCTCGGTGGCCCGTTTCGCGGCGAGCGCGTCGGAGGGGCGGCTGACCTGGACCAGCCCGGGCAACTGCGGGTTGAGGGTGGCCGGCAGTACGGCACGGACGTCCTCCAACGCGTCCTCCCTGGCCCGCAGGTAGACGACAGTGGGGTGACCGTCGAAGCCGAGCATGGCCTTGGCGGCGTCCCACCCGACCAGCACCGAGCGGTCGAGATCCGGGGAGAGCGGCAACGGGTCCAGGATGCCGATCACCGTGAACCAGCGCTCGCCGATGAACACCTGGGGTGGTTGCCGGGGGTCCACAGTGGCGAAGCCGAGCCGACTCGCCGCGACGTAGCCGAGGACGGCTGTCGGCAGTCCGGCCGAGCCGGCGTCGAGGGCCCGCCCGCTGCGGATCCTGCCGTTGACAGTCCCCAACAGGTCCGGCCGGGACGCGAGCACTGTGAGCCCGGACGTGTCGTACCGGTCCAGCAGGTCGTTGCGGCGTACTGCGGTGTGGGTGTTCGCGACAGCGCTCGCCGTGTGGACCGGCCCGACCCGCGACGCCATGGCCGCGGCGTCCTCGGGCAGGAGGACGGGCGGGTTCTGATCCGGCACGGGCTCGGCCCGCAGCAGGTTGGTGCCGAGGGCGGAAAGCTGGTCCATCAGGTCGCGCTGGCTGGACGCGGGGATGCCCACCACGACGACCAACGTGGCGATGCCGATGGAGATGCCCAGGGCGGAGAGGACGGCCCGCATCCGGCGGGTGGTCAGGCCGAGCAGACCGAGCCGGAGTACGTCGGTCGGGGCGAGCCGTGTCGCGCTCATGCCCCGCCCCCGGTGACGGTGTCGGCGACGATCCGGCCATCGCGGATCTCCACCTGTCGAGGCGTACGGGCGGCGAGATCGCGGTCGTGGGTGATCACGGCGATGGTGGTGCCCTCCGCGTTGAGGTCTGTGAGCAGGGCGAGAACCGCCTCCCCGTTGACAGTGTCGAGAGCGCCGGTCGGCTCGTCGGCCAGCACCAGCGCGGGCTCGTTGACGAGCGCCCGAGCTATCGCCACCCGCTGCCGCTCCCCGCCGGAGAGCTGCTGCGGCAGGTGGTCGACACGGTGCGCCAGGCCGACCCGGGCCAGCGCCTCGATAGCGGTGCGGCGACGGCGACGGCGGGGCACCCCGGCGTACAGCAGGCCGGTGGCGACGTTCTCGGCGGCATCCAGCCCGTCGGTGAGGTGGAACTGCTGGAAGACGAAACCGAGCCAGCGGCCCCGCAGCGCGGAGAGCCGACGGTCGGACAGCGCGGTGACCTCCTGCCCGGCGACGCGTACCCGGCCGCTGGTCGGCAGGTCGAGGGTGCCCATGATGTTCAGCAGCGTGGACTTGCCGGACCCGGACGGCCCGACGATGGCGAGCATCTCGCCAGCGCGCACTGTCAGTGAGACGTCGTCCAGTGCTGTCACCCCGCCGGGGTACGTCCTACTGACCCCCTCGACGTTCAGCACCGGTTCGGCGATCACGATGCCGTCACCACATCGAGGCCCACGGTCACACCGGTGCCGCGGACCTCGACAAGGCCCCGGGCGAACATCCCGGTCTCCACTGCCACCAGCCCACCGTCGGGCAGTTGCAGCGCATGCCCGCCCTCGCGGAGCGCCACCAGCGCGCCGACCGGCACCGCGAGCACGCCCTTGTGGACGGCGGTGGTGAAGCGGACCTGCACAGTGGCCGCGTCCAGCTTGGCCACGTCCGCCGCCCGGCTCGGTGCGACGAGGACGTCCACCGTCGGCGGGCTGCCCTGCCCGGTGCCGCCGTCCGACCCACCGCCGCGCACCGTCTGCGAGATCGAGGCGACAGTCGCCGGGATCTCGGAGCTGTCCGGCAGGGCGACGACCACGGCGGCGCCCACAGTGATGGCGCCGACCTCGGTGGCCCCTACCGGCACGGTGATCAGCTTGACCTTCTCGGTGATGGCCAGCAGCTCACCGGCGACCGGGTCACCGGGCAGCGCCTTCACCGCGCTCACCCGGGCCGGTCCGGTCAGCACGGCGACCTGCCCGACCCCGATCGTGCCGGTGGAGTCCAGGCCGACCGCCTGCTGCCACTTCTTGATCGCACCGACGAGGCTTGCGGTGAGCACTGCCTGACCCGTGCCGATCCTCGTGCCGTCGGTGCCCCGGGACGGTTGCGAACCGGTGTGGTAGCCCAGCGCCTTCAGGTTGTCCGACACGATCCGTACGTCGCTGCCCACCAGACCTGGCTTGTCGAGCGTGCGGAAGAGCGGCGTCCCGCCGAACAGCACCGGCACCGGTCGGTCGTTCACCCAGTAGAGCGGCTTGCCTCGGGCCACCGTGTCGCCCACCTTCGGCAGCCGGGTGACGATGCCCTCCCCGGCACCCTTCACCACCCGCTCCGGGCCGAAGCCGAGCGTGCCGTTGAGCGAGCGGCTGTCCGACAGGTCGGCCCGGGTGACAGTCGTCGTCGTCACCGGCGGTGGGGCGCTCGCGGCGTCACCGCCGGGGTGACGCCGCAGAGCCAGCACGCCGACGCCGGCACCGACGGCGACCACCAGGGTCACCACCGCCACCACGATCGCCTTCCGACGGGTCGTCCGCCGACCAGGATCGTCGGTCGGGTTACTTCTTGGCACCGAAGATCTCCATCGTGCATTCCCTCTCGGCAGTGGCGAGGGCGGGACCCTCAAGGCCGCCTGCCGGGTCGGCGACCCCGTCGTCGTAGGTCCAGCCGGAGCCGTCCGGCAGCGAGTGGATCTTCATGCCGCGTCCACGGAGGCACTGGACGTAGTCGTTCCACTGGCTCACGTAGTTCGGGTTCTTCTCCGGGTCCAGCTCCGGCGGCTGGAGCGGCAGCTTGTTCGCGCACGCCACGTACGCCGCCTTAGGCTCCCCGCTCTGGTCGAGGGACAGGCCCGTACCGTCCCCCACCGGGCCGGGTTGTGACCGGCCGTCGTTCAGCTTCACGCCGTTGTCATGCAGGCAGATGTTGTACGCCCCCCAGAGCCGCTCCTCCTCCTGGTCGGTCATGTCCAAGCGGAGCTGCGGCCGACCGTTGGCGGCACCACCGGCGGGGGTGGCGCTCGCCGGGGCAGACGGGGTGACGAGTGACGCGACGTCACCGCTGGCGGCGCCCTTGTCGGCGCTGGACGCACCACCGCCGCACCCGGTGAGGGCGACGGCGAGCAGTGTGACCGCGGCGAGCCCGGCGGCGACCCGATGAGTTGAGTTGGTCATGGCGTGCAGCCTCACGCCCGGGTGTCAGAGACCTGTAAGGAACCGGTCGTCATCCGATAGCCGCAGCTCAGCGACCGTGCTGGAACCGGTCGGGGCCACGTACAGTCGCTGCCGTGTGTGCGTACGTGCTGGTGGCCGAGGACGACCAGAAGCAGGCGGAGTTGGCGCGCCGGTATCTGGAACGCGAGGGGCACGAGGTGGTCGTGGTGGCCGACGGGCGGGCCGCCCTGGAGCAGATCCGTCAGCGGCCCCCGGCGCTGCTGGTCCTCGACGTGATGATGCCGAAGGTCGACGGTCTGGACGTCTGTCGCATCCTGCGCCGGGAGTCCGACCTGCCGGTGCTCATGCTGACCGCCCGCTCGACCGAGGACGACCTGCTGCTCGGCCTCGACCTGGGCGCCGACGACTACATGACGAAGCCGTACAGCCCGCGCGAACTGGTCGCGCGGGCCCGCAGCCTGCTGCGCCGGGGCCAACGGACGCAGGCGGACCCGGTGCTGCGGGTCGGCGCGGTGCACGTCGACCCGGTGCGCCACGAGGTACGCAGCGACGGACACCTCGTCGACTGCACACCTGGTGAGTTCCAACTGCTCCAGGCGATGGCCGCCCAGCCCGCCCGGGCGTTCACCCGGGATCAGCTCCTGGGCTACCTGCACGGGTTCGACAGGTACATCACCAACCGGACCGTCGACGTGCACGTGATGAACCTCCGCCGGAAGATCGAGCCGAACCCGCGCAAGCCGGCCCGGTTGGTGACCGTGTACGGCATCGGATACAAGTTGGTCGAAGAGTCACCCCGTGTCGGGTGAGGTCCCGCTGCGCCGCAGCCTGCTGCTCCGATTGCTAGCGCTGGCCGTCCTCATCGCCATCGGGTCGATCGCGGCGACCGCGTGGCTGGCTGTCCGCACCACCACCGGGGCGATCCGGCAGGAGCAGGGGCAGGCGCTCGCCGACGACGCGCGCATCTACGACACAGTGCTCGCGTACGCGGCGACCCACCCCAACTGGGACGGGGTCGACGCGGCAGTTCGGCCGCTCGCCCAGGACGTCGGCCGACGGATCACCCTGACCACCGACACCGGTACGCCGATCGCGGACTCGGCCCCCGGCGCGGGCCCGTTGCCGACGACGTCGTCCGCGACAGTCGACGCGCTCGCCGTCGACACCGCCCTGATGCCCGGCACCACACAGCCGGGCAGCGGCGACGGCGGCACCAGCCGCATCGACCCGCGCACCACCGGGCCGTACCTGCTCCCGCCCGAGGAGCGCGCCGCGCTACGCGACAAGGCGGCCGAGGCGGTCCAGTGTCTGCGGCTGCGGGCGCAGATCGACGCCGCCGTCGTGGACGGCCCCACCGGCCGCCCTCGGATCGACACCCCGGGCACCGACCTCGCCGACAATGCCGTCTGCGGCCAGTTGAGAGAGGACCTCGCGATCCGTACGCCCACCGAGGGCAAGGCACTCGCCCAGCTCAACGCCCTGGTGAACACCTGCCTGGCGCGGCGGCGCCTGCCCGCCGTACAGGTGGACCTGAACTGGACCTGGACGAGGCAGCCGGCGGCCAGCGCACCCGACTCCCGCAGCGCGGCCGGCGTCGACCAGGAGCACAACCGGGCGGTCAGCGCCTGCGTCGGCACCAGTCGACGCGAACAACTCCTCCCGTACGTCGCTCCGGCCGCGACCCTCTTCGTCACCGACCCGGGCGGTCGCCAGTCGACCACCTTCGACCTCTCCCCCGCCAACCAGACCCGCATCGTCGCTGTCGCCGGTCTCGTCCTGCTGGTGACGATCGGCTTCACGGTCCTCGCCGGCATCCGGCTGACCCGTCCGCTACACGCGCTGACCGGGGCCGCCCAGCGGATGCGCGACGGCGACGGCGCCGCCCGGGTCCGGGTGACCGGCCGCGACGAGATCGCCCGACTGGCCGAGGCCTTCAACGACATGGCCGAACGCCGGGAACGGCTGGAACAGCTACGCCGGGCCATGGTCAGCGACATCGCCCACGAGATGCGTACGCCGGTGAGCAACATCCGGGGCTGGCTCGAAGCGGTCGAGGACGGCGTCGCGGCCCCCGACCGCCGGCTGCTCTCCTCACTACTGGAGGAGGCGACACTGCTCCAGCACGTGATCACCGACCTGCAGGACCTGGCCGAGGCCGACGCGGGCGCGCTGCGGCTGCACCGTGAAGAGGTCTACCTCACCGACCTGCTCGCCCAGGTCGCGGAGGCGCACCGGGCCCAGGCCGACCGGGTCGGGGTCACCATCACGGTACGCACCGAGGCCGACCCGCAGGTGGACGCCGACCCGGTGCGACTCCGCCAGGCCGTCGGCAACCTGGTCGCCAACGCGGTACGGCACACCCCGTCGGGCGGGCGCGTGACGATCAGCGCCAGCGCGACCCACACCGGGGTCGTCGTCGCGGTGACCGACACCGGAAGCGGTATCAGCGCCGAGGACCTGCCCCGGGTCTTCGACCGCTTCTGGCGGGCCGAGAAGTCCCGGAGCCGACAGACCGGCGGCAGCGGCCTGGGCCTCGCCATCGTGCGCAAGCTCACCGAGGCCCACGGCGGCACTGTCAGCGCCACCAGCACCCCCACTCAAGGCTCCACCCGCGCGGCCCCGGTATGGCCGGTGTTGCAGGTTCGGGCGGTCAGCGACCGGCGAGCAGCCGGTTCACCGCCGTGTCGACGTCCAGGTGCTCGGC
>NZ_JBEZGK010000047.1:0-15454 GCF_040649935.1 Micromonospora sp. NPDC048842
CACCTAATATCGCCCTCGCGGAATACCGTTCGGCTGGAGCCGCGTCGTGCCACTCGCCGAGAGGCGACCTGCACACCGACACCAGCGCCGCCCCCGGCCCACCAGCCGGGGGCGGCGCTGTCTGTGCTCATCTGTCAAAGCGTGGCGGCACAATGTCCCGATGACTGACGCACAGCCGTGGTCCGAGCAGTCGGGCGTACTCGTACTCCCCAGTGGGGCGACGGTGCGCGGACGCCGCGTCGCTGCCGCGACCTCGCCCGCCGACTTCGCCGTGCTGCTGGCGCCTGGTCCGGAGCCAGCCTGGCCGCACCGGCGGATCCGGTGGCCCGATTTCTGGGTGCCGCTCGATCGTGCCGAAGCCCTCGACGTCCTGCGGGAGGCGCTGCGACGGGCCCACGACGGTGAACGTGTCGAGGTGGCCTGTCGGGGTGGGGTGGGTCGTACCGGAACGGCCCTGGCCGCGTTGGCGATCCTCGACGGTCTGCCGGTCGAGCGGGCGGTGCCGTGGGTGCGGGCCGGGTACCACCCGAAGGCGGTGGAGACCCCCTGGCAGCGGCGCTGGCTGCGCCGCGTCACCTGACACCGCCGCCGCCGGTGTGCTGCCGGCGGTGTCAGCCCTGGCCGATCACCGCCGGGTCGTTGACGTACTCGCGGAGGTGCTTGGCGGTGAGGGTGTCGCCGGTGGCGACCAGTTCGGCTGGCGTGCCGGTGAAGACGATGCGGCCACCGTCGTGACCGGCGCCGGGGCCGAGGTCGATGAGCCAGTCGGCGTGTGCCATGACTGCCTGGTGATGCTCGATGACGATCACCGTGTTTCCGGCGTCGACCATTCGGTCGAGCAGGGCCAACAGTTGGTCCACGTCGGCCAGGTGCAGGCCGGTGGTCGGCTCGTCCAGGACGTACGTGGTGGTCTTCTCGGCCAGGTGGATGGCGAGCTTGAGTCGTTGCCGCTCACCGCCGGACAGGGTGGTCAGCGGCTGACCGAGACTGAGGTAGCCCAGCCCGACGTCGACCAACCGGCCGAGGATGACGTGCGGGAAGAACGCGTACGCCTCGGTGACCGACATCGTCAGCACCTGGTGAATGTTCTTGCCGCGCAGCGTGTACGTGAGCACCTCGTCGGTGAAGCGTCGCCCCTCGCACCGTTCGCAAACGCTCGCGACGCCGGCCATCATCGCCAGGTCGGTGTAGATGAGGCCGATTCCCTTGCAGGTGGGGCAGGCGCCCTCGGAGTTGGCGCTGAACAGCGCGGCCTTGACCCCGTTGGCCTTGGCGAAGGCGGTGCGGATCGGGTCGAGCAGCCCGCTGTAGGTGGCTGGGTTGCTGCGTCGTGAGCCACGGATCGGGGACTGGTCGACGATGACGACCCCGGACCGGCCGCGCAGCGACCCGTGGATCAGTGAACTCTTGCCGGAGCCGGCCACGCCGGTGACCACTGTGAGGACCCCGAGGGGGATGTCCACGTCCACGTCGTGCAGATTGTGCAGGTCGGCCTGGCGGATGGCGAGTTGCCCGGTCGGCCGGCGCACGTCGGAGCGCAGTGTCGCCCGGTGGTCCAGGTGCCGCCCGGTGAGCGTGTCGGAGCGGCGCAGGCCGGGGATGTCGCCGGTGAAGCAGATCCGGCCGCCGTCGGTGCCGGCGCCCGGTCCGAGGTCGACCACGTGGTCGGCGATGGCGATGGTCTCCGGTTTGTGTTCCACCACCAGCACGGTGTTGCCCTTGTCGCGCAGCCGCAGTAGCAGGTCGTTCATCCGGGCGATGTCGTGCGGGTGCAGGCCGACGGTGGGTTCGTCGAAGACGTAGGTGACGTCGGAGAGGCTGGAGCCGAGGTGCCGGACCATCTTCACCCGTTGCGCCTCGCCGCCGGAGAGGGTCGCCGACTCGCGGTCCAGGCTGAGGTAGCCCAGACCGATCTCGACCAGGGAGTCCAGCAGGTCGCGGAGGTTGGCGACGAGTGGCGCGGCCCCCGGGTCGTCGACGGTGCGGACGAACGCGGCCAGGTCGCTGATCTGCATGGCCGAGCAGTCGGCGATGGTGAGCCCGGCGATCCGTGATGACAGGGCCGCCGCGTTGAGTCGGGTGCCGCCGCAGTCGCCGCAGCTGGTGAAGGTGACCGCCCGGTCGACGAAGGCGCGGATGTGCGGTTGCATCGACTCGCGGTCCTTGCTCAGGAGGAGCCGCTTGACCTTGACCGCCAGCCCCTCGTACGTCCAGTTGTTGCTTCCCACCTTGATCTTGGTGGCCGGCTTGTGCAGGAAGTCCTCCCACTGTTGTGGGGTGAAGTCCTGGAGTTTGACGTCCGGGTCGAACAGGCCGGAGCCGACGATGGTCTGCCAGTACCAGGAGTCGACAGCGAAGTTGGGCACGGTGATAGCGCCGTCGTTGAGGGAGCGTTCGACGTCGACCAGTTCGTTGACGTCGAGGTCGGAGACCCGGCCCAGCCCTTCGCAGGTGGGGCACATGCCCTCGGGCAGGTTGAAGCTGAACGCCCCGGCACCGCCGATGGACGGCTGGCCGAGGCGGCTGAAGAGGATCCGCAGCATGGCGTACGCGTCGGTGGCGGTGCCGACGGTGGAGCGGGAGTTGACCCCCATCCGTTCCTGGTCGACGACGATGGCCGCGCTGAGGTTGCGTAGCGAGTCGACGTCCGGCCGGTTGAGGTTCGGCATGAACGACTGGAGGAACGCGCTGTAGGTCTCGTTGATCATGCGCTGGGACTCGGCGGCGATGGTGCCGAAGACCAGCGACGACTTGCCCGACCCGGAGACACCGGTGAAGACGGTCAGCCGGCGTTTGGGGATGTCGACAGAGACGTCGGCGAGGTTGTTCTCCCGCGCTCCGCGTACCTCGATCATGTCGTGGCTGTCGGCGGCGGACCATGCTGGCTGCGACATACGAACCCTTCACGGAGTCGTGGCGGGACTTTGCCCCGCCGGGCACTGGCGGGTTCCATTGTCTCATTCATCCCCATGTAGATACTTCTGCCGAACTTCGAGCGCACACGAAGGCACTACGTCCGGGAAAGTCTCAAATCACGTCGTAAGCGGTACGGTGGCTCGCGTGGACGTCGCCTCGAAGGATCGGCTGCGCGCCGTGGACCTGGCGGCCACCGTCGGGATCTCGGTGCAGCAGGTGCGCAACTACGTCGAGTTGGGGGTGCTGCCGCCGGTGCGGCGCACCGCCAGCGGCTACCGGATCTTCACCAGCGAGCACGCCCGGGCGCTGACAGTGGCGCGGCGGTTGGCCGAGGGGCACGGCTGGAGTCGTACCCGGGAGATCATGGCGGCGGTGCACGTGGGTGACCTGCCGGCGGCCCTGGCGGCGCTCGACGGCGGCCATGCCGAGCTGGACCGGGAACGCGCCGAGATCCGCCGGGTGCTCGGCGCCTTCGAGACCGTGCTGGCCAGCCCACCGACAGCCCGACCCGCGTCACGCCACGGCGCCCGCATCGGCGAGGTCGCCGCCCTGGTCGGGGTCCGGACCTCACAGCTGCGGCTGTGGGAGGAGCGCGAGCTGCTGCGGCCGGGCCGCACCCCGGGCACCAACTACCGGGTGTACGACGAGGCGGAGCTACGCGCGGCGCAGGTCATCGCATTGCTGCGCCGTGGCGCGTACCCGTTCGAGATCATCGCCGCGGTGCTGGGCGAGCTGCGGACCACCGGGAGCGCCCAGCGGGTCCGCGCCGAGCTGGGCCGCCGTGAGCAGGAGTTGCACACCCGCAGCCTGCGCCGGCTGCGGGGCAGCGCCGCGCTGCACGACTACCTGCGCAGTCGCGGTGACGCGAGTTGACCGGCATCCCGTCCCGCCGGGCGATCTTCCTGACTAGGGTCGGGCACATGAGAGCTGCGCTGCTGGCGGCCACGACGTCCGCCGTCCTGCTCGCTCCCGTGCCGGTCGGTGCGACGGGAGCGTCCGCCGCGCCGACGGTGCGCTGCCCCCGGGTCCCGGCCCCAGCGGCGTCCCGCCCACCCCGGCCGTCGCCCCCGCCCGCCGTTTCCGCGCAGCGGACGATCGGCGGCGCGGCGCTGGACACGGCCGGCCTGGTCGTGCCGGCCGGCGTCGTCGCGCCACCCAGGGTCACCGCCACGTCGTGGCTGGTCGCCGACCTGGACAGCGGCCAGGTGCTCGGCGGGTGCGGCCCCCACGAGTACGGCACACCGGCGAGCGTGCAGAAGCTCCTGCTGGCGGCCACCATGCTGCCCAAGCTCGACGCGAAGCAGACGGTCACCGTCACCGACGCGGACATGAACATCGAACCCGGCTCCTCGGCCGTGGGCCTGGTAGCGGGTGGCCGGTACACCATCGAGACCATCTGGCTCGGGTTGCTGCTCAACTCTGGCAACGAGGCCGCCAACGCGCTGGCCCGACTCGGCAGCGGGACGGACAGCGCCGCCGGTGTGCGCGCCATGAACGAGCAGGCGCACCACCTCGGCGCGCTCCAGACGCACGCGGTCACCCCGTCCGGGCTGGACGGCGAGGGGCAGTTCACCAGCGCGTACGACTTGGCGTTGATTGCCCGTTCCTGCTTCGCCGAGCCGAACTTCCGTCGGTACGCACTGACCGAGCAGACGTCGATTCCGCCCCAGCCGGCGCAACGCACCAAGGGCTTCGAGATCCAGAACGAGAACCAGCTCATCTACCGGTACCCGGGGGCGCTCGGCGGCAAGACCGGCTTCACCGATCTGGCCCGGCACACCTACGTGGGGGCGGCGGAACGCGGCGGGCGGCGGCTGGTGGTGACACTGCTGGGCGCCGAATCGGCGCCGGTGCGCGGTTGGGAGCAGGGCGCGGCCCTCCTGGACTGGGGCTTCACGCTGCCCCGGGACGCCGCCGTGGGTCGGCTGGTCGAGCCCGGCGAATTGACCGCCACCCCGTCGGCGGCGCCGTCCGCGCTGGCGGCACCCGGCGCGCCCCGACCGGCGGCGGCCAGCGGGCCCGCGCGTGCCGGCTCGGAGTGGCTCTGGTCGGTGACCGCTGTGAGCGGCGCGACGGTCATGGCGTTGTTGGGCGGCCTGCTGTGGCGGCGTCGCCGCCGGATGCCCTGACGGATCGACATCGGGCGCTGCCCTCCATAGACTCCGGTCTTTCTGGCACCACCAGTCCAGGAGGATCCCTGTGTCGAGTGAACTCGAACCGCGCCCCGCAGTGGCGGCACCCCGCCGGCCGGTGCGCGCCCTGACCCGCCTCGCGGGGGTGACAGTGCTCGCCGGGGCGCTGGTCGCCGGCTCGTCCGTCACCGCGCTCGCCGCCCCGGGCCCGTCGGCCGATGCGGTGCGCGTCTCCGCGGCGCCGCCCGCCGCTGCCGACACCGCTACCCGACCGCCGCGCACCACCCACGGCCCGTGCGCGTACGCCGAGACCCCGGACGAACCGGCGGCCCGGCCGGTGCCGCTGCCGCCCGACCCGCGACGCACCCCGTCCCGGGGCAGCGTCGGGTGACACTGGCGACCAATCACGGGCCCATCGGGTTGACACTGGACCGGGCCGCCGCGCCGTGCACGGTGCAGAGCTTCCTGCACCTGGTGAGTAAGCGGTTCTACGACCGCACCCCGTGCCACCGGCTCACCGCGTACCCGACGCTGAGCGTGCTGCAGTGCGGTGACCCGTCCGGCACCGGTGAGGGCGGTCCGGGCTACCGGTACCGCGACGAGTTGCCGACCGACCTGCCGCCCGCGCCCACCGACCCGACCGGGGAACGCCGGGTGTACGCCCGTGGCGTGCTGGCCATGGCCAACGCCGGGCCGGACACCAACGGCAGTCAGTTCTTCCTGGTCTACGCCAACTCCGCGCTGCGGCCCAACTACACGATCTTCGGCGAGGTCGACGGTGCCGGCCTGGCCACGCTGGACCGGATCGCCGCCGGGGGAGTGGCACCGACCGCTGAGGACCCGGCGCCGGTCGACGGCGCGCCCGCCCTACCGGTGACCATCCGCAAGGCCGTCCGCTGGCACCACCACCACTGACAGTGCGGCGCGGTGGGTGACCGTCGGTCGCTCACCGCGCCCGCCGTGGATGACACTCGGTCGGGCCCGGCCTCGCCGGAATTTTCGGGAACGGACCGGAACCAGTCCAACCGGTTTCCGACGCAGTTCCGGCCGTCACGTCGAGGCGGGCGACCCGGTCAGCGGGGCGGCGGTGCTGTCCCGAACGACCAACTCGGTGGCGAGTTCCACCCGGGGCGAGTCGATGCCCTCGCCCTGGGCCAGGCGCAGCACGGTCCGGGCCGCCAACCGTCCCATCTCGACCAACGGTTGGCGCACTGTGGTCAGTGGCGGTGAGGCCCAGCGGGCTTCCGGCAGGTCGTCGAACCCCACCACGCTCACGTCGTCGGGCACACGCAGCCCGCGGCGCCGGATGGCCTCGTAGACGCCGAAGGCCATCTGGTCGCTGGAGGCGAAGATGCCGGTCGGCGGGTCGGCGAGGTCGAGCAGCGCGGTCCCGCCGGCGAACCCGGAGGCGTGGTAGAAGTCGCCCGGGTAGATCAGCGCGTCGTCCACCGGCACCCCGGCGGCCTCCAGCCCGGCCCGGTAACCGTCGAGCCGGGCCCGGCTGCACAGCAGATGCGTCGGCCCGGCCACGAAACCGATGCGCCGGTGCCCGATCGCGAGCAGATGTTCGGTCGCGGCGAGCCCGCCGGCCCAGTTGGTGGCGCCGATCGTCGGCACGTCCATGGCCGGCACGCCGGCCGGGTCCACGACCACGACCGGCACGTTGAGGCGGCGCAGCTGCGCGTGCAGCGGCGGGCTCAGGTGCGAGGTCACGAAGATGACGCCGTCGGTGGCCCGGGTGCGCAGGTTCTGCAACCACTGCCGGGCCGCTGTGGGCTGCCGGTGGATCGCGGAGACCACAGTGCCGACGCCCGCGCCGTGCCCGACATCCTCCACACCCCGGATGATTTCCACGGCCCATGGGCTGTCCAGGTCGTTGAAGACCAGGTCGACGAGACCGGCACGGCGAACGCTGCGGCTGGTGCGACGCCGGTAGCCGTGGTGGCGCAACAACTCCTCGACCCGCTCCCGGGTGTCCGGGGCCACATCGGAGCGCCCGTTGAGCACCCGTGACACGGTCGGCACCGACACCCCGGCCTCCCGTGCGATCGCGGTGATGGTCACCCTGCGTCCGTCGTCCGCGCCCACCCGCGTCTCCTTCACCGAGCCGGAGGAACGACCACCAGGCGTCGCCCACCGTGTGTCCCGAAACGGCGTGCCCGTTCCACGCGTCATCTTGCCTCACCGATGGGGGTTGAC
Source organism: Micromonospora sp. NPDC048842 (assembly GCF_040649935.1). Lineage (NCBI taxonomy): Bacteria > Bacillati > Actinomycetota > Actinomycetes > Micromonosporales > Micromonosporaceae > Micromonospora > Micromonospora sp. NPDC048842. The sequence continues at coordinate 7,248 of NZ_JBEZGK010000047.1, forward strand.
GACATGCCAGGACGATCGAAGCTTCGCTTGAGTTGCGGAAAAGTTCCGGAGTTTTTCCGGTTACTTTCGCTCGTCGGACCACAGGGATCCTGGGATGGTGACCCTGGTTGGGCTGATAGACAGGACTCGTGCGCTACCGCCTGGCCGTCGTGTTCGCGCTCGCCGCGCTGCTCGGCGGCTGCTCGCGGCCGGAGCCCCGCCCCGCGCCGGCCGCGCCGCAGCCGACGTCGGCGAGCCCCACACCCACTCCCGCGCCGACCCCGTCCACCTCCGTGGCGGCCGCGCTGCCGGGGTTCGTGGTGCTGACCGACCTCGACCCGCGCATCCACGCCGACATCCGGTACGCCACACCGCACAACTTCGTCGGCCGACCGATCGCCAGCTACCGCGAGCCGCTGTGCCTGCTCAGCCGGCAGGCGGCCGAGGCGTTGCGCCGCGTACAGGACGCCGCGCTGACCGGTGGGCACAGCCTCAAGGTGTACGACTGCTACCGCCCGCAACCGGCGGTGGACGACTTCGTCGCCTGGTCGAAGCGCCCCGACGAGCAGCAGACCAAGGCCGAGTTCTACCCGGACCTGGCAAAGAACCGGCTCTTCGCCGACGGGTACATCGGCGCGCCCACCGCGCACAGCCGCGGCAGCACCCTGGACCTGACACTGGTCGACGAGCCCGCCGCCAGCCAACCTCCGTACCGGGTCGGGCAACCGCTGGTCGCCTGCACCGCGCCGCGCGGGCAGCGCTTCGCTGACAACAGCATCGACATGGGTACGGGCTTCGACTGCTTCGACTCGCGGGCCCACACCGCCGACCCCCGCGTCACCGGGACGGCGCGCGACAACCGCCGGTTGTTGCAGCGACTGATGACCGACGCCGGGTTCGTCAACTACGACCGTGAGTGGTGGCACTACAGCCTGCGCGACGAGCCGTACCCGGACACGTTCTTCGCCGCCCCGGTCGCCCGCTCCTCGGTCGGCTGACCGTCAGGTCCAGCCCCCGCGGCCCTGACCCGCGTCCCGGCACCGCGGCCGCCCGTGCCATCCGGCATCATCGTTTCAATGACCACTGAACGGATCGGCCCCCCGGTTACCGGCGACGAGCGGGAGACGCTGCGCGCGTTCCTCGACTTCCACCGCGCCACGCTGGCACTCAAGTGCGCGGGTCTGTCCGACGAGGACCTGCGCCGGCGGTCGATGCCACCCTCCGCGCTGTCCCTGCTCGGCCTGGTGCGACACCTGGCCGAGGTGGAGCGCGCCTGGTTCCGGCGGGTCATCGACGGCGAGGACATCGGGTTGGTCTGGTCGGAGGCCGGGGACTTCCAGCAGGCGTACGACGCCACCTCAGCCACCCGGGCTGAGGCGTTCGACGCCTGGGAGCGTGAGGTCGCGCATGCCCGCCGGATCGAGCGGGCGGCCGCGTCGCTCGATGTGACCGGCCTCAACGCCCGCTCCGGAGAGACCGTGTCACTGCGGCTGGTGATGTTGCACCTGATCCACGAGTACGCCCGGCACAATGGCCACGCCGATCTTCTCCGTGAGGGCGTCGACGGCACCGTCGGCGTCTAGCCCGCGAAAGGGACGCGTCAGGTCCAGTAGAGGATCCGGCAGGCGGGCACGCGGGCTGTCAGTTCGGCGGTGAACCAGTCGCGCAGCTCGGTCATCTGCTCACGCGGGTAGACGTACTTCACCGCGCCGAACTTGCCGTGCTTACGGGTGCGGGACTCCTCGTCCATCTCCAGCCGGGTGCGGGGGTACCAGCCGAGCAGCACCTCCTTGCTGCCCGGCGTGAACCGGTGGGTGATCAGCTCGGCGGTCAGATCCAGGTCCGACACCCCGTCGACCGCCGCGCGGACCTGGTCGAGCAGTTCGCCGTAGCGCTCCCGCCAGTCCGGCAGCGCGATGATCGGCGCGATGGTCAGCCCGACGGGGTAGCCGTCGAGGGCGAGCCGGCGCAGCGCGGCCAGGCGGTCCGGCACCCGGGCGGTGCCACCCTCGAACCGTTCGCTGACCGGGGCGCAGTTGACGCTGAAGCGGACCCGGGTCCGGCCGGAATGCGGCAGCCCCACGAAGGTGTCCACGTCGGCGTACTTGGTGGTCCAGCGCAGCTGCACGGGGGCGTCCCAGTCGGCGAAGTGCTGCACCGCGCGCCGCCAGCTGCCGGTCAGGTGCTCCAGGGCGAGCGGGTCGGTGTAGCAGGACGCCTCGAAGGTCGTGCCCTCATCGGCGCGCCGTGCGTTGCGGCTGGTCACCGTGCCCCGTCCGGCGTACGCGGCCAGCCCGGTGAGGATGTCGTCGAGGTCCGCGTACACCCGGGTCACCGGCGGGCCGGACAGGGATCCGGCGAGGTAGCAGTACTGGCAGTGCGCGGGGCACCCCTCGGCCAGGTCGACCCGCCAGTCCGCGCTGGGTGCGATGGGTTGCAGGACGCGCCGCGAGGGTGGGCTCACCACGATCGCCATCGTCGACTTCGCCCGGGCGTAGGTTTCCCGGTCGGTCTGCCCGCGTACCCCGGTGAGCCGGTTGGCGCGCAGGTGTTCCACCTCGATGCCGAGTGCCCGCACCCGCTCGACGATCCGCTGGCCGTGCGGGTGGTCGAGCGCGGCGGGGGTGGCCACCACTCGGCTCGGGGTCCAGCGGCGCGCCGACCGGGCCGGCGGCGCGAGGCCGGCCAGGTCGCGGGTCGGCACGCGTTCGCCGCTGGCGTCGTGCGGCGCGGCGGGCACGTCCTCGGCGAGCGGCTGGTCGACGTCGACGGCGTCCGGGCTGGTCATCCGGCCGGGTTACCCGTTGCCGCAGGAATCCCACCCGATCGGCCGCCCCGCGATTGACGCCGCCCAACCGGAGCGCATAACCTTTCATCTATCTGTAAACCTTGTGAACAGATGCACATCGACGCGGCGGCGCGCGTCCCGACCGAAGGGACGATCAGGTGATCGCAGAACTTTCCTCCCGTACCAGACGGATCCTGTCGTTGTTCGTCGCAGTGGTCGTCGCGTTGACCGCCGGCCTCGCTGTCAACGCCTCGCGCAGCGCGCAGGCCGCGCCGACGTTCAAGGTCCTGGCCTTCTACAACGGCACCTGGGACGCCGCGCACATCGACTTCGTCAAGGACGCCCGGGCCTGGTTCCCGCAGGCCGCAGCCCAACACGGGTTCTCGTGGGAGGCCACCAACAACTGGGGCCTGCTGAACACCGCAAACCTGGCCCAGTACAAGGTCGTCATGTTCCTGGACGACGCGCCGCCCGCCGCGCAGCGCGCCGCGTTCCAGCAGTACGTGCAGAACGGCGGGGGATGGTTCGGCTTCCACGTCAGCGCGTTCACCACCAACCCGTCGAGCTGGAGCTGGTACTACAACACCTTCCTCGGCACCGGCTCGTTCCAGACGAACACCTGGGGACCCACCCGGGTCACGATGCGCGCCGACAACCGCACCCACGCCGCCACCCGGAACCTCCCGGCGACGTTCCCGTCGTCGATCAGCGAGTGGTACTCCTGGAGCAACGACCTGCGGCAGAACCCCAACATCGACATCCTCGCCTCGGTCGACCCGTCCAGCTTCCCGGTCGGCACGGACCCCAACCAGTCCTGGTACGGCGGCTACTACCCGCTCGTCTGGAGCAACAAGCAGTACAAGATGCTCTACGCCAACTTCGGGCACAACGCGATGAACTACAGCACCAACACCGGGCTGTCCTCCACCTTCGACAGCGCGCAGCAGAACCAGTTGCTGATCGACGGGCTGCACTGGCTTGCCGGCGTCGGCGCCGTCCCGCCGACCACGCCCCCGCCGTCCGACGGCATCTCGCCGACCGCCTGGCACACAGCTGTCAACCGGGCCAGCGGCAAGTGCGTGGACGCCCGGGCCGCGGCCAGCGCGAACGGCACCGCCATCCAGCAGTACGCGTGCAACAGCAGCACCGCGCAGCAGTACCAGTTCGTGCCGACCAGCGGCGGGTACCTGCGGGTCAACAACCGCATCAACAGCGCCCAGGTGCTCGATGTGACGGACCGGTCGACCGCCGACTCGGCGCCGATCCAGCTCTGGTCCTACAGCGGCGGCAACAACCAGCAGTGGCGGGCCGAGCCCGAGGGCGGCGGCTACTACCGCCTGGTCAACCGTTCCAGCGGCAAGTGTCTCGACGTGCCGGGAGCGTCCACCGCGGACAGCGTCCAACTCATCCAATACGCCTGCAACGGCACCGCGGCGCAGTCCTTCCGGCTGGTGCCGCAGGCATAGATCTACTGCCGTAGCCTCTCGGCCATGGCGATTCCCGACCTGGTGCCGATCGCGCACGAGCCCGACTACCGCACCAGCACGATCGGCCACTACGACAAGGGTCAGTTCTTCGGCTCCGTCACCGCCACCCTTGAGGACGGTGCCGGAGCCGAAGACGACTGGTACCGCCACAAGCGCTGGTACGCGGTGCTGCACCGGTTCGACGCCGACGGCGCGCACACCGACTCCGACATCTGGTTCGCCGGCACCAGCGAGGACGAGGAAACCTCGATCGATCGGGCCGAGGCTCGCCTCGCCGAGTGGCTGGACGCCCTGCCCGGCCTGGTCTTCGCTGACATCGCCATCCGGCTGTTCCAGGTCGAGGTCGACGGGCACGTCTTCGGGCTGGTCGACTGGTCCCACGAGTACGACGGCGCGGACCACGCCGAGTTCCTCCCCGACGACCTGGGGTTCGATCCGCCCTGGGACGGGGTCTACGACACCTGAGCGGCGCGCGCGAACCGGGCGGCGACGTCCCTGACGACGGTGCGCAGCTCCGGTGGGTCGAGCACGTCGAAGTCGACAGCCAGCGTGCTGAGGAAGGCGGCGAGATTGCCCAGCGACTCGCCGCCGGTGTGCAGCAGGCAGGCTCGCTCGTCGATCGCCTCCAGCAGGCCCGCCGTGCTGGGGATCCGCCGCGCCATCGCCTCGGCCGACGCGTGCAGGCGTACCCGGGCGGGGTGTGGCCAGGCCGTGGAGCCGACGCCGCGCAGCACGTGCGCGACAGCGTCGCCACCTGGCGGCTCCCGCGGCGCGAAGCGTGGGCCGGTCGGCACCCGGGGTCGGATCCGGTCGGCGCGGAACGTCCGCCAGTCGGCCCGGTCGGTGTCCCACCCCAGCAGGTACCACCGCCGCCCGGTGTAGACCAGACGGTACGGCTCGACGTCGCGCACGCTGACAGTGCCGTCATGGCCGGCGTAGTCGAACCGCAGCCGCTCCCGACGGTGCGCGGCCGTGGAGACGGCGGTGAGTGTGTCGGCGTCCACTGTCGGGCCACCGCCCGCGGCGGAGACCGTCGCCGAGCGCAGGGCGTCCACCCGGTGCCGCAAGCGTGACGGCAACGACTGCTCCAGCTTGGCCAACGCCCGCAGCGAGGTCTCCTCGATGCCGGTCACCGAGCCGCCGGCCGCCGCTCGCAGCCCGACGGCCACCGCCACGGCCTCGTCGTCGTCGAGCAGCAGCGGTGGCAGCGCCGACCCGGCACCGAGCCGGTAGCCGCCGGCGACCCCCGGGTGTGACTCGATCTGGTAGCCCAGCACCCGCAGCCGCTCCACGTCCGTGCGTACCGTGCGGGTGGTGACCGCGAGCCGCTCGGCCAGCTCGGCGCCGGACCACTCCCGGCGCACCTGCAGCAGAGTCAGCAGCCGCAGCAGGCGCACGGAGGTCTCCACCATGCCCGCGAGTCTGCCCTACGGCTAGCGGGGATATCCATTGCGGACGCGCCGCAGCCCTCCTACTGTCGTCGGTGCACAGTCAACGAGCAACCCGGAGGGAGTACGCCATGTCGCGACGCGTCCGCACCGACGCCCGCTGGTATCTGCTCTCCGCCGGCACCCCTTTGCAGCTCACCGTCAATACCCGTGCCTACTGCCCAGCGCGGCGCAACGAGCCGGGGTGGCGCGACTGACACCGACGCTGACGCGTCCGCCGGCCGCCCATCCCACCGGGGATCGGGCGGCCCTTTCGTATCCGCGCACCGCCGCTGGCCGCCGAATATGATCATTAACGGTCACCGCACGACAGAAGGAGACCACGATGGGATTCACCCCCCTCGCCGGTACCCGGGCACCGGTCCGGGTCTGGACCGATCCGTACGCCATCGAGCCGCAGGCCGCCAAGCAGCTGCGCAACATCGGCGCACTGCCCTGGGTGCAGGGTGTCGCCGTCATGCCCGACGTGCACTTCGGCAAGGGCGCCACTGTCGGCTCGGTGATCGCGATGCGGCAGGCCGTCTCGCCGGCCGCGGTCGGCGTCGACATCGGCTGCGGAATGTCGGCGGTCCGCACCTCGCTGACCGCCGCCGACCTTCCGGACGACCTGGCCGGGATGCGCTCCGCGATCGAGGCCACCATCCCGGTCGGCTTCGCCCAGCGCAAGGACTCGGTCGACACGCGTCGGATCCGGGGCCTGGAGCAGGCCGGCTGGGACGACTTCTGGGGCCGGTTCGCCGGCCTGGACCGGCGGGTGGCGCAGCTGGAGACGCGGGCGCAGCGGCAGATCGGCACCCTCGGCGGGGGCAACCACTTCATCGAGGTCTGCCTGGAGCAGGGCGGCGCCGACGAGGGACGGGTCTGGCTGATGCTGCACTCCGGGTCGCGCAACATCGGCAAGGAGTTGGCCGAGCGGCACATCGGGGTGGCCCGGGGGCTGCCGCACAACGCCGACCTTCCGGACCGGGACCTGGCCGTGTTCCTCGCCGGGACGCCGGAGATGGACGGGTACCGGCGGGATCTCTGGTGGGCGCAGGAGTACGCGCGGCGCAACCGGGCGGTCATGCTGGCCCTGTTCTGTGGCGTGGTGCGTGAGCACTTCCCGCAGGTGTCCTTCGACGAGTCGATCTCGTGTCACCACAACTACGTGTCCGAGGAGAGCTACGACGGGGTGGACGTGCTGGTGACCCGCAAGGGCGCCATCCGGGCCGGCCGGGGTGACCTGGGCATCATCCCCGGGTCGATGGGCACCGGGTCGTACATCGTGCGGGGACGGGGAAACGCCGACGCGTACTGCTCGGCGTCGCACGGGGCAGGGCGTCGGATGTCTCGGGCGCAGGCCAAGCGGACCTTCAGCACGGAGGACCTGGCCGCGCAGACCGCCGGGGTGGAGTGCCGCAAGGACGCCGGGGTGGTCGACGAGATCCCCGGCGCGTACAAGGACATCACCGAGGTGATGGCCCAGCAGGAGGACCTGGTCGAGGTGGTCGCGCACCTCAAGCAGGTGGTCTGCGTGAAGGGCTGACGTGCCGTGCGGGCTGGGGAAACCGGCCCGCACGGCCGCTGGTCAGAAGCCGACGAAGACCCGGCGCAGGTCGTCGAGGGTCACCGAGCCGGTCACCTGCACCCCGTCGGGGGTGTGCTGGGGACCCAGCCGTCCGGTGGCCAGCCGCAGCCACGCCTCGGCCGGGGCCACCAGCTCCCCGTCGGGGCGCTCCGGCGCGTCGACGATCTCGACCTTCTCGCCCAGCCGCAGCCCGAACGTCCGCTCGGGCGCGTGCAGCCGGACCAGCACTGTGGCCTCCCGGCCGGCCAGCTCCTGGGGTCGGCTGGTCCAGGCCAGCATGCCGCCGATCTGGTCGAGCAGCAGCGGCACCGCTCCCGGCGTCACCGCCGCGAACCCGTTGAACGCCACCTCGGCGTCCCACTGGTGCAGGGCGAACTCGCTGAGCCGGAACCGGGCAGCGGTGGCCACGTCGACCGGCTCCGGCAGGAAGCCGAGGTCGATCCGCATCGAGGCCCGGGTCTCGGCGTCCAGCGCCTCGTACGCCTCGACAAGCCGTTCGTTCGTGGCGAGGAACCCGGCGGCGTGCTCGGCCGGGGCCATCGCGTCCCAGCGTGCCCAGACGCCACGGTTGAAGTCCCCGTCCGGGCCGGGCGCGCCGGAACGGGCGGCGTCCAGCGTCGCCAGGTTGATCTCGGCGCCGCTGCCCAGGTGGCTCAGCACCTGGGAGACCTGCCACTCGCTGGCCCCCGACGGCCGGAGCAGGTCGTCCTCCTTGAGGTCCCGTACGAGCGCGGCGAGCTCCTCGTGGCCCGCGCGCAGAGCTGTGATGATCTGGTCAGCAGGGGTCGACATGGATCTCCTCAAACGGATTTTCGACGATGGTCGGGACGCTACCGGACGTGGCCGCCGGCCGGCCCGCCCCCCGGGGGGGGGGGGGGCGGGCGCCCGGCGCCGCGGGGGGGGGGGGCCACACAGACACGCGATGACGGCGGGGCGGG
>NZ_JBEZGK010000048.1:0-14974 GCF_040649935.1 Micromonospora sp. NPDC048842
ACCCCGCCCGCCGCCCCGCACGGGCCACGCCGCGCGGGCCACGCCGCGCGGGCCACGCCGCGCGGGCCACGCCGCGCGGGCCACGCCACACCCCGCACGGGCCAACGCGCCCCAACGCGCCCCCAACTCCGCGACCCATCGCGGCATGGCCAAGATCCGCGCACGTTCGGTGAAACTGCTGCCTCACGACGTGCCGAGGCAACAGTTTCACCGAAGTTGCGCGGATCTTGGGGGTGGATCGGGGTGGAGTCGGGGGCGGCTCGCCGGATCGGGTCGGGTTGGGGCGGCTCGGACCGCAGGTGGGGCGGAAGGCCGTTCAAGCCGCAGGCGGGCGGAGGCGGGGCGGAAGGCCGATCAAGCCGCTGGGGGCGCTGATCGGTATCGGTCAGCGGTGGGTGAGTTCTACTTGAGCTGCCCCGCGGTGAGGCCGGACTGCACCTGCCGCTGGAAGGCCACGTAGACAGCGAGCACCGGGAGCACAGCGATACTCAGCCCGGCGAAGAGCCGAGCGTAGTCGCCGGCGTACCCCTGGCTGACCGATAGCGCAAACAGCCCCTGCGCCAGCATCCACTTGGACTCGTCGCCCTGCAACAGCACCTGCGGTAGGAGGAACTGGTTCCAGTGGCTGAGGAAGTTGAAGATCGCCACGCTGATCAGTCCCGGACGTGCCATGGGCAGCATCACCCGGAAGAAGAGCCGGAAGTGACCGCAGCCGTCGACCAGTGCGGCCTCCGCCACCGAGGTCGGCAGGGTCCGGAAGAACGCGGTCAGGAAGAACACGGTGAACGGCAGCGAGTAGGCCGCGTACACGAGGATCAGCCCGACCCAGGTGTTGAAGAGACCGGCGTTGCGGACCACGAAGAACAGCGGCACCAGGGCGAGGAACACCGGGAACATCAGGCCGCCGACGAACAGGTAGTAGACGACCTGGCGGCCGCGGAACTCGTACCGGGCGAAGACGTACGCGGCGGTGGCCCCCATCAGCATGGTGAGGCTGACCGAGCCGGCCACCACCACCAGGCTGTTGAGGAAGTACCGGCCGATGTGCGCCCCGGTCCAGGCCCGCGCCCAGTTGTCCAGGTTCAGCGCGCCGGGGAGCCCCCACGGGTCGGCGAGAATCTCACCGTTGGTCTTGAACGAGCTGATGAACATCCACAACAGCGGCAGTACGGTGAGCAGGCCCCAGAGCAGCAGGAAGCCGTGCGAGAGGGCGTTGGCCACGCCGAGTTCCCGGCGTACCGGGCGGTCCCCGCTGGTGACCGGGGTCGGGGCGGTCGCGGTGGGCTGATCCAGAGTGGTCACGAGTACTCGATCCGTTCGCGCCGGCCGACCCGCAGCGACAGCACCGCCACCGAGAGGGTCAGGAAGAACATCACCACGCCGATCGCCGAGGCGTAGCCGAACTTGGTCTCGCTGCCAAAGGCGGTGTCGTACATCCGTACGCCGATCACGTCGGTGGAGAAGTTCGGCCCGCCGTTTGTCATCAACTGCACGAGGATGAACCCGTCCAGGGCGAAGATGGCCAGGTAGACCCAGGCGACCTGGACGGTGTCCCAGAGCAGCGGCAGGGTGACCCGGCGCAGGGTGGTGAATCGGGACGCGCCGTCGAGCAGGACGGCCTCGTAGATCTCCTTCGGAACTGCCGACATCGCCGCGCCGAACAGCACCACGTAGAAGCCGACGTTGCTCCAGACCATCACCGCCAGCACGCACCAGAAGGCGGTCGCCGGGTCGCCGAGCCAGGTCGGCGCGGGCAGGCCGAGGCCGTGCAGAGCGGTGGTGAGCAGCCCCTTGTTCGGGTGGTACACCTCCTTCCACAGCAAGGCGATGATCACCACGGAGAGCACCTGCGGGAAGAAGTAGACAGTGCGGTAGAGCGCGCCGCCGCGTACGCCGGTGACGCCGGCACTGCCCTTGCGCCCACCCATGGAGAGCATGGTGGCGAAGAAGAGCCCGAGCACGATGGTCAGCACCGGCACCAGTCCCAGCAGGATCGCGTTGTTCTTCAGCGCGTTCCACACGTAGTCGTCGTGCCAGAGGGTCTTGAAGTTGGCCAGGCCGACCGAGTTGGCGTCGGCGGAGTAGCCGAGCCAGTCGGTGGTGGAGATCTGGAACGCCTGGAGGTACGGCGAGACGACGAAGAACACGTACAGCAGCACCGGTGGCACCAGGAACGTGACGATCAGCGGCCACTTGCCATGTTTCACGAGAGGGACCTCTCCGTTGGGGTACGGCCGGTGGGGGCGGACGTCTCCCCCACCGGCCGGGCGGTCAGGCCGCTCGCTTGTACTTCTTGATCGAGCTGTCCTGGGCGATCGAGTCGGCGCCCTTCTGGCACTGTTCGAGGAACTCGGCGGGGCCGATCCGGCCGCTGAAGAACTCGCCGCACGCGGCGTCGACGAGGTTGCGCTCCAACTTGCGGTAGAAGCTGTTGTAGACCCAGTTGAAGCCGTTGGCACCGGACGCGTCGAGGGCCTTGACCACTGTGCTCAGCCCGTACGGCAGCTCGACGCCCTCGGTGGCGCCGGCGACAACCGTGAGGCTGGCGACCTTCTTCGTGAAGTCCTGGGCGCCCTTCTTGGAGAGCATGGTCCGGAAGTACTCCAGGCCGCCGGCGACGTTGCGGGCCTTGGCGGGCACCATGAACGGTTCCCCGGCGGTGCCCCGGATCGCCTCGAACGGCAGTTTGTCGCCGCTGCCCAGGCTCGGCGTCGGCGCGATGGTCATGTTGAACCCGGCCGGTGTGACGTCCTTCTGCTCGCTCTCCAGCCAGGAGCCGCAGGAGATGAAGGCGGCCTTGCCCTGACACCAGGCGGTCTGCGACTGCTTGTGGTCCAGGCCGGGCGAGCCGTCCAGGATGTACTTGTCCTTGACGATCTGGTGCCAGGCGTCGGCGGCGGCGCGCATCGAGTCGGACTTCCAGGCGTTCGGCTCCAGGTTGTCGATGGCCGTCGCCACAGACGGGCCGCCGAACTTGATGGCCGTGGAGATCAGCGGCCAGCTCATGTAGCGCGGGTGCAGGCCGGCGTACGTCCAGGGGGCGATGCCGGCGGCCTTGATCTGCTTGCAGAGCGCGATGTGCTCGTCCCAGGTCTTCGCGTACGACCAGCCGCGGTCGGCGAAGAGCTTGGCCGAGTGCCAGATGCCGTAGGCGGTGTAGGTGTAGTTGAGCACCAGGAACTTGCCGTCGTAGGAGCCGACCTCGACAGCGCCGGGCAGCAGGGTGTCCCTGACCGTCTTGCCGGGGATGTCGAGGCTCGGGGCGGCCAGCAGTTCGTCGAGGCCGGCGAGGGCGTTCTGGCTGACCAGACCGTTGAAGTCGATCTGGCTGGAGCCGGAGTTGTTGACGACGTCCGGCGGGGTGCCGTCGACGAAGCGCGGCTGGAGGGTCTTGCTGATCTCCTGCGTGGAGGAGTGCTTGATCTTCGCCTTCGGGTACTTCTCGGTGTACATGGCCTCGTGGGCCTTGGCGTACTCCTCACCGAACCCGCCGCCGAAGATCACCACCTCGAGTGGGGCGTCCTCCTTCACGCCGAGCGGGTTCTGCGCGCTCTTGGTGCCCTGGTAGGTCTCGGCATCGTTCTTGTCACCGCCACCGCTGGTGGCGCAGCCGGACAGCAGGCCGGCGGCGGGGGTGGCCAGGAGGCCGGCGGCGGCGCTGCGCCGCAGGATGTCACGCCTGTTCATGGGTTCTCCTCGGGTCGGGTCGGGCGGATCGCCGGTCTGTGGGGGAGGCGTCCGCCGCGCGAGGGGCGGTAGTTCTCTTCAGTTCATGCTCTGTTGCTGAAGAATTTCTACGACAGCCGGGCTCGGACTTCAAGTCCTGACTGCCGAACCGTTATCACCACCAGCCGCCGCCGGGTCGCCTAACCTGAGGCGATGCGCCGTCTGCGCCAGCTGGCCGAGCGCACCCCGGCTGGGCGGGAACGGTACGTCGACCTGCTCCGCGCGCTCGCCATCACCATGGTCGTTTTCGGACACTGGACCGTCACGGTGATCGGCCGTGACCCCGACGGGCAGGCCACCGGGCACTCGGCGCTCGGCGACCTGCGCTGGGCGTACCCGCTGACCTGGCTGGCCCAGGTGATGCCGGTCTTCTTCCTGGTCGGGGGCTACGCCAACGCGGCCTCGCTGACCCGGCTGAAGGCCCGCGGCGGCGACGCAGCCGGCTGGCTGATCGACCGCAGTTCACGCCTTGTCCGCCCCACCAGCACGCTGCTGCTGGTGCTCACCGCAGCCGCGGCGGTCGCCTGGCTGCGCGGCGCCGACCCCACCCAGATTCGCGAGGTGTTCTGGTTCGCCACCATCCCGCTCTGGTTCCTGGTCGCCTACCTGGCGGCGGTAGCGCTCACCCCACCGATGTACGCGTTGCACCGCCGCCTCGGCCTGGCCGTGCCGCTGGTGCTCGTCGCAGTGGTCGGCCTCGGCGACCTCGGCCGGCTGAGTGGGCCGGAGGAGCTGAGCTACGGCAACTACCTGTTCGGTTGGCTGGCCGTTCACCAGCTCGGCTTCGCCTGGCACGACGCCCGCGCCACGCCACCACCTGCCGGCCCAACCCCGCCACCGCCCGCTAACGCCGCCGCTGACGGCCCAACCGCGTCACCGCCCGCACCGGCCGGCCCAACCGCGCCACCACCTGCCGCGACCGACGCTGCCGGGCCGCCGACTCCCGACCGTCCGGGGGTACGCCGACGGCGGCTGCCCACCTCCCGCCGGGCCGGGCTGGTCTTCCTGGCGGGCGGGCTGGGCGCGGTGCTGCTGCTCACCGTCCTCGGCCCCTGGCCGGTGGCCATGCTCAAGGTGCCCGACGAGCGGCTCGACAACGCCGCGCCACCCAGCCTCGCGTTGCTGGCCGTCGCCGCCGGCCAGCTCGGTCTGATCCTGCTGCTGCGCGGCCCGGCCGAGCGACTGCTGCGCCGCAGCGGGCCGTGGCAGCTGGTGATCGGGGTCAACCTGGTGGTGCTGACCGTCTTCCTCTGGCACCTGACCGCCGCGATCCTGCTGATCGGGTTGCTCGACGCGGTCGGAACGCTGCCCACTCCGACGGTCGACACGGCCGCCTGGTGGGCCTGGCGGGTGCCGTGGTTGCTGCTGCTCAGCGCCGTTCTGGCGGTGCTGGTCACCATCTTCGGGCCGGTGGAGGCGCGCAGCGGCCGACACCGCACCGGACGGCGGACGCCTCGGGGCACCCCGGCCCGGGCGGCGTTGGCGGTGGCCGGCTACGCCGCCGTGGTGGCCGCGCTGCTGGTCAACAGCACCGCCCCGCAGCAGGCGCCGGAGCCGCTCGGCACGCCCGTCCCGGCGCTGGTGGCGTACCTGGCCGGGGCGGGCGTGCTGCGCCTGCTCAGGTCTGGGTGGGGAACCCGAGGTTGACCCCGCCGTGCCGTGGATCCAACCACCGGCTGGTGACGACCTTGCCCCGGGTGAAGAACCGGACCCCGTCCTCGCCGTGCGCGTGCAGGTCACCGAAGAGCGACGACTTCCAGCCGCCGAACGAGTGGTACGCCATCGGCACCGGGATGGGCACGTTGATCCCGACCATGCCCACCTCCACCTCGTGCTGGTAGCGCCGGGCCGCCCCGCCGTCGTTGGTGAAGATCGCCGTGCCGTTGCCGTACGGGCTGGCGTTGACCAAGTCCACCGCCTCGTCGTACGAGCCGACCCGGACCACGCTCAGTACCGGCCCGAAGATCTCGTCGGTGTAGATCGACATGTCAGGGGTCACCCGGTCGAACAGCGTCGGGCCGAGCCAGAAGCCCTCCGGGTCGCCGTCCGGCGTCACGTCCCGCCCGTCCACCACCGGGACCGCGCCGGCGGCGACGCCGGCGTCCACGTAGAAACGCACCTTCGCCGCGTGCGCGGCGGTCACCAGTGGGCCCATGTCGCAGCCCCGTCGGCCGTCGCCGGTGCGCAGGCCGGTCACCCGCGCGGCGATCCGCTCGACCAGCGCGTCCGCCACCGGCTCCACAGCCACCAGCACCGAGATGGCCATGCACCGCTCCCCCGCCGAGCCGAACCCGGCGTTGACCGCCGCGTCGGCGGCCAGGTCCAGATCGGCGTCCGGGAGCACCACCATGTGGTTCTTCGCCCCACCGAGCGCCTGCACCCGCTTGCCGGTGGCAGTTCCGCGTTGGTAGACGTACCTGGCGATCGGCGTGGAGCCGACGAACGACACCGCCCGCACCTCCGGGTGCTCCAGCAACGCGTCGACCGCCTCCTTGTCGCCGTTGACCACGTTGAGCACCCCGTCGGGCAGGCCCGCCTCGGCGAACCACTCGGCCAGCAGCAGCGCGGCGCTCGGGTCCTTCTCGCTCGGCTTGAGCACCACCGCGTTGCCGCAGGCCACCGCCACCGGCACGAACCACAGCGGCACCATCACCGGGAAGTTGAACGGGGAGATCACCGCTACCACCCCGAGCGGCTGCCGGATGGTGTACGAGTCGACCTCGGTGGACACGTTCTCGCTGAACGCGCCGCGCAGCGCCGACGGCAGCCCGCACGCGTACTCGATGACCTCCAGGCCGCGCTGCACCTCGCCGGCGGCGTCGGCGAGCACCTTCCCGTGCTCGGCGGTGATCACCTCGGCGAGCCGGTCCCGCCGGGTGTGCACCAACTCCCGAAAGGCGAACAGCACAGCGGACCGCCGGGCCAGCGACGCGTCCCGCCAGGCTTGCGCCGCGCGGACGGCGGCCTGCACCGCCACGTCGACGTCCGCTGTCGAGGCCAGCTCGACCTCGGCGGTACGCCTACCGGTCGCCGGGTCGAACACGTCACCGCGCCGCCGCGACGTGCCGTCGACCCGCTTGCCGTCGACGAAGTGACCGATGCTCATGCCGCCACCCCCGCAGCCGTTCGGATCGCGTCGACGAGGATCGCCAGGCCCTCACGGGCCTCCTCCTCGGTCAGCGTCAACGGTGGACCCATCCGCAGCACGTTGCCGTGGAGGCCGCCCTTGCCGGTCAGCAGGCCACCGTCCCGGGCGGCTTCGAAGACCCGGTTGGTCAACGCCGGATCCGGCTCACTGCCACCCGGCCGGACGAACTCGACGCCGAGCATCAGCCCCTTTCCGCGTACCTCGGCGACGCAGTCGAGCCCGCCCACTGCGGACCGCAGGCCGTCGGCGAGGATCGCGCCGACGCGGGCCGCGTTCGCCTGGAGGTCGTGCGCGATCAGGTAGTCGAGCACCGCGTTGCCGGCCGCCGTGGAGATCGGGTTGCCGCCGAAGGTGGAGAAGCTGATGGCCGCAACCGACTCCAGCACCTCGGCCCGGCCGACCACCCCGGCCAGGGCGAACCCGTTGCCGATGCCCTTGGCGAAGGTGAGCAGGTCCGGTGTGACGCCGTGCGCCTGGTAACCCCAGAAGTGCTCCCCGGTACGCCCCCAGCCGGTCTGCACCTCGTCGGCGATGAACAGGATGCCGTGCTCGTCGAGGACCTTCTTCCAGCCGGCGAAGAGCCCGTCCGGCGGGTGCACGAAACCGCCAACGCCCTGGATCGGTTCGGCGATGAGAGCTGCCACGTCACCGGCGGTCTGGGTGGCCAGCACCTCGCGCAGGTCCTCCACTGCCGCGTCGACCTGCTCGTCGGCGCTCAGCCGGGCCAGCAGACCACGCACCCGGTCACCGGAGTGCAGCCAGGCCACCTGGAGAGGGTTGAGGCCGCTGGCCGACCAGTTGCGGTTGCCGGTGACGCCCATCGCCGCGTACGACCGGCCGTGGTAGCTGTTGCGCACGGCCAGGATCTGGTGCGACCGGCGGTGGTTGGTGGCGACCAGCAGCGCCGCCTCGTTCGCCTCGGTGCCGGAGTTGGTGAAGAACACCCGCGCGTCCGGGATGCCGGAGCGCCGGGCGATCTTCTCAGCCAGCTCCACCTGCTGCCGGATCAGGTAGAGCGTCGAGGTGTGCGCGATGCCGGTGGCGAGCTGCCGCTCGACGGCCTCCCGGATCTCCGGGATGTCGTACCCGATCATGTTGGTCAGCACACCGCCGAAGAAGTCCAGGTAGCTACGGCCCTGCGCGTCGGTGACCCGGCGGCCCGAGCCGGAGACCAACTCGAGCGGCTCGGCGTAGTACAACGGCATCCAGGACGGGAGCACGGCCCGGTGCCGGGCCAGCAGGTCGTCGGTCATCGTGGCAACCCTTCAGCGGCGTTCGTGGATACCGCACGCTCCCACCGCCGGCCGACGCGAACAACTGTCACCGTGTAGCGCATGGGAACCTCGACCTGACAGCACGTCAACGGTTTCCATGGAAAAGGTTGGCCATGACCCATGATTTCCGCAGTACTCGTGGGAAAAGCCCACTCGATCCGCAGCTTGGCCGCCCGCCGCTACAGTGGGTCGGTCCACTGTCGCCGGGGAGGCACGCGGTGCGTATCGAAGAGACGATCGCCGAGCTGGAGCGCATCGCGTCGTGCGAGGTGGGCCGGGGCAGCGAGGCGTTGGCCGCGCCCGCGGCGGGTGGGCTGCTGGCCGCCGCCCGGTCGCTCGCCGCCGCCGGGGCGCCCGACGCCGCGGTGTTCACCGGGTTCTTCATCCCCGGCGCCGAGCCACCCGCCGCGGAGACCGACGGCCCGCTCGGCGCGGTGCAGATCGCCGCCGCGCTACGCGTGCTCGGTGGCCGATGCCGGATCGTCACCGACGAGCCCTGCGCCCCGGTGGTCGAGGCGGCCGTCGCCGCCGCCGCGCCGGGCCTGCCGGTCGACGTCGCGCCGCTGCGGGGGTACGAGGAGTGGGCCGCCGCCCGGCTCCCCGAGTACGGCCGGCTGACCCACCTCATCGCCTGCGAGCGGGTCGGGCCCGCTGTGGACGGTCGGCCCCGCAACATGCGTGGCGAGGACATCGGTGCGCACACGGCACCACTGGACCGGCTCTACACCTCGGGGTCGGCGTACCGGATCGGCATCGGCGACGGTGGCAACGAACTCGGCATGGGCCGGCTACCGGCGGACCTGATCGGACGGGTGGTCGCCTCGGGCGAGCGGATCCGTTGCGTGGTGGGCGCTGACGCGTTGCTCGTCGGCGGCACGTCCAACTGGGCCGCAGCCGCCCTCGTCGGCGCGCTGTCGCTGCTCCGCCCGGATGTGCCCCAGCTTCGCACGCTGCTGGAGCCCGCCTGGTCGTACGACCTGCTGACCGCCATAGTGCGCGCGGGCGCTGTGGACGGCGTACGCCGACGCCCGACGCTCAGCGTCGACGGCCTCGACTGGCCCGCGTACGCCGAACCGCTCACCCGGATCGCCGAGCTGGTCAGGGAAGGCCGGTAGGTGTGGGCGGCTCGGTCGCCGGCCGCAATGCCCTCGGCGGGCGGCTCGACGCCCGTGCGTGCGCAACCTGGCGGGGGCGCAACGGCAGGTGCAGGGCGACGGCGACCACAGCGAACGCCGCCCAGCCGGCACCCAGCGCCGCGGCCGACGAGACGTCCTGAAGGTAGTGGTACGCGGTGAGGAAGCCGACGAGCGCGAGGCTGTTGCGGGCGAAGTGCCGACTGAACTCGGCCAACTGCCGGCGGGCCTCGACGGCGACCAGCACCCCCGAGTACGGGAACGTCACCACCATGCCGCGCAGCACCGCGCCGAGCAGTTGGGTGAGGACCGCCCCAACGAAGATCACCACCAGCTTGAGCAACACCGGCAGCCCGTCCGGGCGGGTCTCCGCGACGGCGATCGTCTCCTCGGCGGGAACGGCGGGCGGGCCGGCACGACGGCTGTCGCTCCGGCGGGCGCGACGGCGCAGCCACAGGATGGCAGCCAGCCAGAGCACGAGCGTGCTGCCGAGGGCCACCTCGAACGGGATGTGGACGGCCAACAGGGCGGCGCTCAGCACCACGTAGACGGCGATCCCCGCGACGTCGGCGAGCAGGATCGGCCACCGCCACCGCTGGTGGGTGACCGCCACCGTGACGAAGAAGAGGTTGAGCCCGAGCACGCCGAGCACCTGCGCGCCGTCCACCCGATAGTCGGTGGTGAGCAGGGCGAGCGTCATCGGCAGCGGCAGGCTGTAGACCAGCGCGCGGAGCCGGACCGAGCGGATCACGCTGACCGCCCAGACCACTGCCGTCACCAGCAGGACCGCGCTCCACGTCATGGCTCACCCGTTCCCGCCCGGTAAGGCCGTCAGTCCTGGAAGGTCGCGGCGTTCGCGCAGCTGTCGAACACGCGGGTGAGCCGAGCGACGTCCGTCCGGTTGACCGAGAACTGATTCTCGCCGATCTCGCCGTGCGCGGTCATGTGGGCCTCCCAACAGCTCGACCCGTCCCAGAGTGTCAAGTTCACGTGCAGGTGCGGACTCACCACCCCGATGGGCAGCAGACCCACCCGCGCCCCGGCCGCGCGCTGCTTCTCCACCAGGGCGGACAGATCGTCGGTCAGCGTGGCGTAGACGAAGACCCGGGTGATCTGGACACCCCGTTGCAGGGCCTCCACATTGGCCTCCCAGTAGCGCCGGCCGATCTCACTGCGCCACCAGCTCAACTCCCCGCTCACCCGGGGCATCACGTTGGTCAACCCGTCCAGCCGACGTACGCAGGCACGGGTCGCGCCGACCAGATCCTCGTCCTCGTCACCGCGCCGGATGATCCGACCGTCAGCGAGCTGCTCGGCCTCCAACCGGAACTGCTCGTAGCGCCGCTGCGCCTCCACCGCGACCCGGGTGCCCGCGTGCTGCTCGGCCGCCTCCCGCATCGCCCCGGCCAACTCCGTTGTGGTGCGGACCAGCCAGGGCGGGCCGTCCAACAGGGTGCGCAGGTGGAAGCGGCGCTCCGCGCGGGCCAGTGAGTCGACCAACAGCGAGATGGTGATGCCCATCAGGCCGGCCAGCAGCGACTCCACCCCGGAGGCGGCGTTGCTGAGGTCCAGCACGACGCTGAGGGTGATCGACAGCGTGATGCCGACCAACGCCACCGGGTCGGTGTGCGCCACCAGCCGGACGAAGCCGGCGGTGGAGCCGCCGCCCTCCCGTAACCGCTGACGGGCCACGTCACGGGTCATCGAGATCCCCCAATCAGCCGCTCCCGCCAGCGTAGACAGCAACCACAACCACCGGCCCCGCCGCAGCGGGCCGGTAGCATCCGGCTGTGCACAGAGCGGACGCGGCGCCGTCGACCGGAACTGACGACGAGCGGATCACGGCGGAGATCCAGACCTGGGTCTGCTCCACCCCGCTCCGCGGCCTGGTCGCCCACTTCGGCGGCACCTGGCCCGACGGTGACCTCACCGACGTGCTCCGCTTCCTCGACGACTTCTCCGCCCGCCACTGGGACTTTCGGGGCGGCCGGGAACGGCCCGACGCCCGGGAGCCCGACCTCGATCCGGCCACCGCGACACTGGTGCTCGACGCGGCCGCCGCACTCGGGCTGATCCACCCGGTGCCACCGGCCCGGTCGGCGTACGCCCACCTGGTGGTGCTCGGCGGCCTGGCGCACGCCTGCGTACGCCGCGTCGGCTACGCCGCGCACCTGCTCCGCGCCGGCCTACCGGTGAGCGGCGAGGTCGCCGTCCTGGGCAGCTTCCGGCCGCTGTCGGACTGGGAACGCCGCACGCTCGCCGAGGCGGGCCTACCGGCCGACGAGACCGAGGTGGACGTGCTGGACACGGCCGTCCGCCGGGTGTTCGAGGTGGCCGCCCCGGCCGAGCAGGCCGGCGTCGACGCCGGCCACCCGCACCACTCCTGGTCGTCGCGGACCTACCGACCGGACGGGCTGCCACCGATCCGGGTGCTGGCCGCACCGTCCAGCGAACCCGACCAGCGGCGGGCCCACACCGCCGACACCCAGCGGTTCTGGGCCGGCCACGTCCGGCTCGCGCCGGGCGACAAGGTCCTGATGGTCACCGCGCCGATCTACGTGCCGTTCCAGCACTGCGACGCGCTGCGCACGCTGGCCGTGCCGTACGGGTGCGCCATCGACACGGTCGGGGTGGACCCGACGCTTGCCGACCTGGCGGTGCTGCCCGAGCAGACGCTCACGCCGGGGCGCTACCTCCAGGAGATCCGCTCGGCGATCCGCTCGATGCGCGCCCTACACGCCGGGCTTCACCCGCGCTGACGTGGAAGGCCCGGCCCACCGCTGAGCCGGGCTCAGCGGGCGGTGTCGGCGCGCTGGCCTCAGCGGGCGGTGTCGGCGACGGCTTGGGCGAAGACCTCGGAGCGGTGCTCGAAGTTGCGGAACCGGCCGTAGCTGGGCGCGGCCGGGGACAGCAGCACCACCCCGCCGGCCGGGGTCACCTCACGGGACAGCCGGACCGCTTCCACCAGGTCGTCGACCAGTTCGGTACGCACCTTCGGCAGGCCGGCGAGTACCTCGACGATGCGGGTGCCGCTGTCCGGAATCCCGATCACTGTCAGCTCCCGCTCGGCCAGGTGCTCGGCCAACGGCGTGTAGTCCAGACCCCTGTCGTTGCCCCCGACGATCACCGTCAACGGCCGCCCGTCGTACGCGTCGATGGCGTGCATGGCCGCGTACGGGCTGGTGGCCAGGGTGTCGTCGACGAACGTCAGCCCGGACGGGTCGGTGATCTCGGTGAGCCGGTGGGCCAGCCCCTGGAACTCGGCGACCGCGACGGCGAGGTGGTCCTTACCGGCCACCACGTCCACGCCGAGCGCGTCGAGCACGGCGAGCGCGACGCAGAGGTTGCCCTCGTTGTGCCGGCCGACCAGCGGTAGCACCGCGCGCGGGAAGAGAGGCTGGTCACCGAAGTGGAACCACTGCATGCCGTCGGCGCCGGTGGCGACGTGGGTGGTGTCGGGACGACCGGCGCGGACCGCCGGCAGCTCACCCAGCTCCGCGGCGAGCCGGGGATCACCCCCGTTGACCACTATCGTCTGCGGGTCGTGGGCGAGCAGGTTGAGCTTGTCCCGGTAGTACTCCCGTTCCCCACCGTGCGCGTCCAGGTGCTCGGGGAAGAGCGCGGTGACCACCGCCACCCGGGGCGAGTCGGTGAGGTCGCTGCACTGGTAGCTGGACAGCTCCAACACGTACAGCTCCGCGTCCGGCAGGTCGAGGGTCGGCACCCCGATGTTGCCGCCGAAGACGTTCGGCCGCCCCATCGCGGTGAGCAGGTGACTGATCAGGCTGGAGGTGGTGCTCTTGCCCTTGCTACCGGTGACCCCGACGGTGCGCGCGGCGTGGTCGGCCATCCACAACGCGGTGCCCTGGGTCACCAGGATCCCGCGGCGGCGCAGCTCGATGAGCCAGGGGTGGGTCTGGGGCACGCCCGGGGAGCGGACCACCACGTCCGCGGCGGCCAGCCGTTCGAAGCCCGCCTCGCCGGTGACCAGCGGCGCCGCCTCGGCCAGGGGGCCGTCCCAGGGCAGCGACAGGAAGTTCGCGCTGTCGTCCACGGCGACCAGCTCGGCTGGGCCGTGCGCGGCGATGGCGGTCACAGCGGCCCGGCCCTCCCGACCGGTGCCCCAGACGGCGACGGTACGTCCGCGCAGGTCAGAAAGGCGCACGGGGCTCTCCTCGTGGGTCACGGCGGCGGCAGGGCGGGCCCGGTCCGGACACGGCCGGACGAACCAGGGCCTAGTATGGCGTGTGCCCAACGAGCAGCTCCGGCGGATGGACGCCTTCACCTTCCCGTCCTACTCGATCGACTTCGCCACCGGCGAGGTGTTGTTCGACTACGCCCTGACCGGCCCGGCCGGTGAGCAGCGGTTCACCGAGGTGATCACGCTCCCCCTGCCGACGGAGCCGCCCTCCGACGAGACGGTGGCGACCCTCAACCGGGTGTTGGAGGTGCTGCACCTCGTCGCCGGGGTCAGCTACTACAAGGCCGCCGCGCCGCCCCGACTCGTGCTGCCGGCGCCGCTGGGCGCGGCCACCGTCGACTACGTCACTGCCGTCTACACAAAGGGCCTCGCGGAGTACGCGTACCGCAACCAACTGCCGCACGTGCTCGAGCTGCGCCCGGAGGTGCCGGCCGGCACCCCGGAGTCGCCCCGGGTGTACGACGACTCGGACCGTCGCCCGCTCTCGGCGGTCGGCGGCGGTAAGGACTCGATCGTCAGCCTGGAGGCGCTGCGCCGCGCCGAGCTGGACCCGGTGCCGTTCTCGGTAAACCCGAACCACGTCATCGTCGCCGTCAACGAGGCGTCCGGGCTGGTCCCGCTGGCCGCCCGGCGGCGCATCGACCCGGTGCTGTTCGACCTGAACGCGGCCGGCGCGCTGAACGGGCACATCCCGGTCACCGCCATCAACTCCCTGATCGCTGTGGCCACCGCCGTCCTGCACGGGCTGGGCCCGGTGGTGATGTCCAACGAGCGTTCGGCGTCCGACCCGAACCTGGTCTGGAACGGCCACGAGATCAACCACCAGTGGTCCAAGGGCGTCGAGGCGGAGGGGTTGCTGCGGGCGTCGCTGGCCGAGCACGCCGGCCTGACCTACCCGTACTTCTCCCTGCTGCGTTCGCTGTCCGAGCTGCACATCGCGCGGCTGTTCGCCGAGTTCACCAGGTACGACGACGTGGTGACCAGCTGCAACCAGGCGTTCAAGCTGCGCGACGCGAGTGAGCGCTGGTGCCGGGACTGCCCGAAGTGCCGCTTCGTCTTCCTGGCCATGGCGCCGTTCATGCCGCGGGAGCGGGTGGTGGGCATCTTCGGGGGTGACCTGCTGGCCGACGAGTCGCAGATCCCCGGCTACCGCGAGTTGCTGGGCGTGGACGGGCACAAGCCGTTCGAGTGCGTGGGCGAGGTCGAGGAGTCGGTGGTGGCCCTCGGCCTGCTTGCCGAGCAGGACCAGTGGCGCGACGCCCCGGTGATCCAAGCCCTGGTCGACGCCGTCCCGGAGACGGCCTGGTCCGCGGTGGCCCACTCGGACGTCTTCACCCCCGGCGGCCCCAACCACATCCCACCCACGTACGCCAAAGCCCTGAATTCCCTCACCTGACTCGGAAGTGGGCCCACTTTCCCCAGTCGGCCCCGCCCCGCCCCGCCCCGCCCCGCCCCGCCCCGCCCCGCCCCGCCCCGCCCCGCCCCGCCCCGC
>NZ_JBEZGK010000049.1:0-12876 GCF_040649935.1 Micromonospora sp. NPDC048842
AGGGTTCGAACGAATGGCTCTCTGCTCGCGGCCATGCTCACCTCTCCAGGCACCGATTAAGGATTCCGTTGGTGTCGTTGCACCAACACCGAGGCTACTGGAAACGTGGCCTGCGGGTGAGGGTGATCGCCGGCCCCCGGGGACGCCCGGTGCAAACACGGCAACCGCGGCTGTGCCAACAGCCGAGAAGGTGACGAGAGACGGAGTCGCGAGTGGCAGGCGCATACCGGCTCTCGTCGGGTCTCAACTAGAGCGTCGGGATGTGCGAATCCCGGCTCCGAACCGACTTGACGAATAACTACCACGGCAAAGGGCGCCTTGCGACCCTGACCCGCCCATCGGTCGACGATCCGTGAGGTGATGAATGACCCGAGGCAGTCTCTACGACGGCGGCGGCGCTCGGCTGGCTCGGCTGCACCCGAGCCAGGTCCGCGACCGGCAGTTCACCGTCGTCGGTTTCGGCCGACGAGGCCTGGACCCCGGGGAGGTACGCCGGTTCCTGCACCGCGTCGCGCTCGACCTGGCGACGCTGCACCACGATGTGGCTCGGCTCAGCGAGGAGAACGCTCGCGTCAAGCGCGCGCTGCGCGATTGGCAGAGCGCCTGGTCCGAGCGGCGTCAGCCGTGAGCCCGGGATGGGAGCACCAGTACAGCGGGCTTTTCACGCCGTTGCCGCGCTTCGCCGTCGAGGCGTACACGGAGATGCCTCGCTATGTGATCCACCTGCCGGTGGCGGTCACCAACCTGGCCGAGGCACTGGACCTGGCGCGGACACTCGCCCGTTCCCTGGCCTCCACGCCGCAGGTCGACCTCGGCGGCACCACGGTGTCGGCCGAGGACGCGCAGCACGTACGACATTGGGTTTTCTGCGACCGGAGCATGCCCGATCGCCACCGATGCATCCGGGAGGCCGACCACGTCGGCGCCTGCCTGCCCGACGACGGTTCACAGATCGATCTACAGTCTGGGCGATGAAGACGGGGAGACGGGCACGTCCAGCCGTGCTCGCTGCGGTGGCGGGGATGCTGCTGGTGATGCTCGGATGCGACACGGCTGTTTTGGACGAGACGCGTGGATGCCAGGAGCAACGACAGGCCGACGAGGCGAAGGTACGGGTCAGCCGCTGGGATCCGCCGGAGGATCTTCCACATGTCGGTGAGTATCCGGAGATTCACTGGCAGGCGCGCGCGTTGGGCAACCCGTGCTCACGGGCGCCGGGCCCGACGGACTGGGAGTACCAGGGCGTCGTCGTCCTGCGTCCGGAGGACGCACACAGGTTGGCCGAGCAGTTCGCGTTCGTTCCGTTCGCATCCATCGACCCGGCCGAGCTGCTCCACTCGCACATGCCGACGGACGTGCGGCCGGACCTCGTGCCGTTCCTCCCGGCCAAGCCCCGCTGGCTGCACAGTCAGACCTACAACGAGACACCGCCGTCGACACGTTGGCGGGTGGTGTTCCTGGACCTGGAGCATCACACGCTCCTGTTCATGCTGAACGACCACTAGCGCCGGTACAGGTGGGGCCCGAAGGCGGGTGGACGGCTGCTGTCAGGCGGGCGTGGCGCTCGACTCGGCCGGCGCGCTCGGCGCCGGCCTCCGTGCTTTGACCGTCGCGCTGATCAACCAGACGAGCGCGGCCAGCAGCACCACGAGGCCGGCGGGGACCAGACCCCACGGCAGGGCGCGCGGCGACAACGTCCATGCCTGGCGGGTGTCGGCGAGTACGCGTAGCTGTCGAGCCGAGGCCGGGACGGCCACCTCCCACTCGTACGCACTGTTCGGCTCGTCGTCGATGACCTTCCAGGACTCCTGGACGTCGACGCCGTGGATCGGCCCCTGCCGCCCGCGGCCGCCGCGGGTCCAGTTGCCGACGCACCGGCTGTGCATGGCCTCCAGCCGATCGTGGGTCACATAGCAGTGATCGACTGTCGCCCGGGTCTGATCGGCGGGCCACAGGCCGGCCACCCAACTCAGCATCCCGACGAGGACCAGGCCCACGACGACGGTGGCCCCGAATCGCACCTTGACCGCGATCATGACCGTGCTCCCTTGTTCGAGTCCTGATCTGCCGGACGGGTGGGCGTGCAGGTCGTCGGACGAGGACGCGCAGCACGTACGACATTGGGTCTTCCGCGACCGAATCCTGCGCGGCCACCGCCGCTGCACAGGCAGGCCGACCACGGCGATGTCTGCGGGCCTGTCGACGCCTCCAGATCGATCATGGAGTTGTGGTGCTGGACAAAGTCGAAACGGCGTCCCCTTTTCGGCACCACAACTCCATGATCGACGCGAGCGCACAGGCGCGGGCGTGCCCTCAGTCGGGTTCTACGATCACCAGCTCGCCGACCTGCTCGCCGATCGCGGTGCGTGCCTCCGGCGGCAGCCCACGGTCGGTGATCAGCACGTCGGCGGCCTCCAGCGGGGCGATGGTGGCGATGCCTATCGTCTCCCACTTGGTGTGGTCGGCGAGCACCACGAGCCTGCGGGCGGCGCCGATGAGGCAGCGGTTGACGCCAGCCTCCAGCAGGTTGGGCGTGGTGAACCCGGTCCGTGGGCTGAGGCCGTGCACACCGAGGAACAGCAGGTCGACGTTGAGCGCGCTGATCGCCGCCTCGGCCACCGGCCCGGTCAGCGCGTCCGACGGGGTACGGATGCCACCGGTCAACACGACGGTCTGGTCGGCGCGCGGGTTCTGGTAGAGCGCGTCGGCCACCGGGATCGAGTTGGTCACCACTGTCAGCCCGCGTACGTCGGAGAGCAGCGTGGCCAGCGCGGCGGTGGTGGTACCGGCGGAGAGCGCGATGGCCATCCCCGGCTCGACCATCGTCGCCGCCCGCTCGGCAATGGCCCGCTTCTCCGCCTGCTGGCGGATCGACTTCGCGGCGAAGCCGGGTTCCTCGGCCGAACCGGGCCCGGCGAGGGTCGCACCGCCGTGCACCTTGTCGACCAGGCCGCGTTCGGCCAACACCTCCAGGTCGCGCCGGATCGTCATGTCGGACACGCCGAATCGGCTGACCAGGTGACTCACCCGCACCCCGCCGCGTTGGCGGATCAGATCGAGGATGGCGGTCTGCCGCTGCTGGGCGAGCATGTGGGGAACCTCCTTCGCGCCGTGACCGTCGTCAGAATCAGGTCCGATCCTCACGGACCACCGCCACCTCACCGGCCGGCAGTGCCAGCTCACCGGCGCAGTGTCCTCCGGTCAACAGCTCGACGCCGTACGCCGGCAGGCGTACCTCGGTGTCGGTGTGGTTGATCGCGAACAGCCAGGTCCGGTCGCCGTCGCGGCGGCGGACCACCTCCACCCCGGGCGGCGCCGACGCCGCCGGGCGGACGTCGGCCTCGGCGAGCAGCCGGGCCACCAGTCGGTCGGTGGCCGGCTCGTCCAGCCGGGTGCCGACGTACCAGGCGGCGCCGTCGCCCACCCGGTGCCGGGTGAGCGCCGGCACGCCCGGCAAGGGCCCATCGGTGTACGAGGAAAGCACCTCGGCGCCGTCGGGGTGCACCCACTCGGTCCACACGTCGGCGGTACTGCCGTCGTCGAGGTGGACCTGCTCGCCCTCGCGCAGCGGGAAGAACTCCTCGGTCCGGACGCCGAGCAACTCACGGAACGCGCCCGGGTAGCCGCCCAGCCGGATGTGGTCGTTGCCGTCGACGATGCCGCTGAAGTAGGTGACCGCGGCGGTGCCACCGGCCTCGACGTAGCGGTGCAGCGCGGCGACGTCGGCGTCCCGGACCAGGTAGAGGGTGGGCACCAGGACCAGTCGGTAGCCGCTGAGGTCGGTCGACGGGTGGACGATGTCGGCGGTCACTCCGGCCCGCCAGAGCGAGCCGTACAGGGCGTTCAGCCGGTCGGCGTAGGTGACGTCGACGCTGGGGTGTGAATCCAACTCGACACCCCACCACGCCTCCCAGTCGAACAGGATCGCCACGTCGGCGTCCACCCGACTGCCGCGTACCTCCGCGAGGGCCTTGAGGTCCGCGCCGAGCTGGCAGACCTCGCGGAACACCTTGGTGTCCGGCCCGGCGTGCGGCACCAGCGCGGAGTGGAACTTTTCCGCGCCGGCCCGGGAGGCACGCCACTGGAAGAAGAGCACCCCGTCGGCGCCGCGGGCGACGTGCGCGAGGCTGTTGCGGCGCAGTTGCCCGGGCAGCTTGGCCACGTTGCGCGGCTGCCATTGGACGGCGCTGGTGGAGTGCTCCATCAGCAGCCACGGATCGCCGCCGGCGACGCCCCGGGTGTGGTCGGCGGCGAGCGCCAGCCCGAGGTGCGCCTGCGGGTCGGCCGCGGTCAGGTAGTGGTCGTTGGAGACCAGGTCCACATCGTTAGCCCATGACTGGTAGTCCATGTGCTTGACGTCCATGCCGATCATGAAGTTGGTGGTGATCGGCTGGTGAACAAGCGCCTTCAGTGCCTCGCGCTCGGCGCGCAGTTGGGCGCGCAGCTCGTCCGAGGAGAAGCGCAGGAAGTCGAGCTGCTGGGTGGGGTTGGCGAAGGCCGTCACGGTGCGCGGCGGGTTGATCTCGGCCCAGTCGC
Source organism: Micromonospora sp. NPDC048842 (assembly GCF_040649935.1). Lineage (NCBI taxonomy): Bacteria > Bacillati > Actinomycetota > Actinomycetes > Micromonosporales > Micromonosporaceae > Micromonospora > Micromonospora sp. NPDC048842. The sequence continues at coordinate 4,537 of NZ_JBEZGK010000049.1, forward strand.
CGTAGCGCTGACTCCAGAACGCGGTCCCCCAGGCGTCGTTGAGCCGGTCCAGGTCGCCGTAGCGCTCGCGCAACCAGCCGCGGAACGCCTCGGCGCTCACATCGCAGTAACAGTGCGCGTTGTGGCAGCCCAGCTCGTTGGAGACGTGCCACATGACCACGGCGGGATGCTCGGCGTACCGGCCGGCGACAGCGCGTACCAACTCCAGCGACCGCTCGCGGAACACCGGTGAGCTGGGGCAGTACGCCTGTCGTCCACCCGGCCAGAGGATCGCGCCGTCGGCTCGGCGGGGCAGCGTCTCCGGGTGCCCGTGGGCCAACCACGGCGGCGGGCTGGCCGTGGCGGTGGCCAGGTCGACCTGGATGCCACCGTGGTGCAGCAGGTCCAGCACCCGATCCAGCCAGCCGAACTCGAAACGCCCCGGGGCGGGCTCCAGCAACGCCCAGGAGAAGATGCCGACGGAGACCAGGTTGACCCCGGCCTGGCGCATCAGGTCGACGTCCTCGGACCAGGTTTCCTCGGGCCACTGCTCGGGGTTGTAGTCGCCGCCGAAATAGATGCTGTCACCCTGCCATCGCCGCATGACAGCTGAGGGTGCACCCGTCGGACCGCGGAAGTCAACAGGTTCCAACATCGAGCTTCGTTCCAACGTTTACCAGGTAACGGCCGTGTCACGACTGGGTTATCAGAGGCGAACTGCCCTCTTGACAGCGCCCGACCGCAGGGTAGCTTGAGGCCCCAATGGCCGTTCGTGTTCGCCAATGTGGATTCTCGGTGGATCTCAATGTGTGATCGCGACGCTGGACCGGCCTTCACCACCCCTGAGGCCCTTGGGCGTAGCTCCTTCTCATCCGCAGGAGGCACAGATGTCCCGTCCCCAATCCCAAGCCGAGTACCTTGCTCGGCTCGTACCGCCCTCAGTCGCCGGCATCAACCGACGATCGTTGCTGGCCGGCGCAGCCGGTACGGGCGCGCTGCTCGGCACCGGCCTGCTCGCCGGCTGCGGCGACGACTCCGGCTCCGGGGGGTCCAGCAAGGACGTGTCGCTCGGCTCGAACCAGTCCGACCCGAAGCCGAAGGACGTCCTGGTCAAGGTCACCGACGGCTTCAAGACCTCGTCCGGTGTGCAGGTGGCGGTCAATACGGTCGACCACAACACGTTCCAGGAGAACATCAACAATTACCTACAGGGCAAGCCGGACGACGTGTTCACCTGGTTCGCCGGCTACCGGATGCGTTTCTTCGCGCAGAAGGGCCTGGCCAGCGACATCAGTGACGTGTGGAGCAAGCTCTCCGGCTACTCCGACGCCTTCAAGAAGGCATCCACCGGCGACGACGGCAAACAGTACTTCGTACCGGCGTCGTACTACCCCTGGGCGATGTTCTACCGCAAGTCGGTGTGGCAGCAGTACGGCTACCAGGTGCCCACCACCCTGGACCAGCTCACCGCGCTCACCGCGCAGATGAAGAGGGACGGCCTCGCCCCCATCGCCTTCGCCGACAAGGACGGTTGGCCGGCGATGGGCACCTTCGACATCCTCAACCTGCGCATCAACGGCTACCAGTTCCACATCGACCTGATGGCCGGCAAGGAGGCCTGGACCTCCGACAAGGTCAAGAAGGTGTTCGACACCTGGGCCGGCCTGCTCCCCGCGCACCAGCCGGACAGCCTCGGCCGCACCTGGCAGGAGGCCGCGCAGTCGTTGCAGCAGAAGAAGAGCGGCATGTACCTGCTCGGCCTCTTCGTCGGTCAGCAGTTCAGCAACGAGGAGCAGAACGACCTCGACTTCTTCACCTTCCCCGAGATCGACCCGGCCATCGGCGCCAAGGCGCTGGACGCGCCGATCGACGGCTACATGATGGCCCGCAAGCCCAAGAACGAGGACAACGCGCGCAAGCTGCTGGAGTACTTCGGTGGCAAGGACGCCGGCGACATCACCGTCAAGAACGACCCGGCCACCCTGGTCGCCAACACCAGTGCGGACGTCAGCGGCTACACCGCGCTGCAGAAGAAGGCGGCCGAACTGGTCGGGTCGGCCACCGAGATCGCCCAGTTCCTCGACCGGGACACCCGGCCGGACTTCGCCTCGACGGTGATCATCCCGGCGCTCCAGCAGTTCATCAAGAACCCCAAGGACATCGGCGGGCTCACCTCGTCCATCGAGAACCAGAAAAAGTCGATCTTCACTGACTGACGGCGGAAGGGGGAGGACATCGTGTCCGACCTGCCCCTGATCCAACCGGATCGCGCCGTGCCGCCGCCGGCGACGACCACCTCCACTGGTGGTCGTCGCCGACGGCTACGGCTCCTGTCCCGCACCGACCGCGTGGTCATCACGCTGATGGTGCTCGTCCCGCTGCTGCTCGTCACCGGGTTCGTCTGGTTGCCGGCGGCGGCCACAGTGCTGCTCTCCGGCACGAACTGGGACGGCATCGGCCCCCTCAACGAGATCGAGTTCGTCGGCGCCCGCAACTACAGCGACGTGGTGAACATCTACCCGCCGTTCGTGCCGGCGGTCCAGCACAACCTGCTCTGGCTGGCGGCGCTGTTCGTGGTCGCCACCCCGTTCGGCATGTTCCTGGCCGTGCTGTTGGACAAGGAGTTGCGCGGCAGCCGCTTCTACCAGACGGCGCTCTACCTGCCGGTGGTGCTCTCGCTGGCGCTGATCGGCTTCGTCTGGCAGCTGCTCTACTCCCGGGACCAGGGGCTGATCAACGCCGTCTTCGGCAGCAGCATCGACTGGTACGGCGACTCGAGCGTCAACATCTGGGCGGTGATGGTCGCCTCCGGGTGGCGACACGTCGGGTACATCATGCTGCTCTACCTGGCCGGCCTGAAGGGCGTCGATCCATCGCTGCGCGAGGCTGCCGCGGTCGACGGCGCCTCGGAGAGCCGGACGTTCTTCCGGGTCGTGTTCCCGGTCATGCGGCCCATCAACATCATCGTGCTGGTGGTGACAGTGATCGAGTCGCTGCGCGCGTTCGACCTGGTCTGGGTGGTCAACAAGGGCCGCAACGGACTGGAGCTGATCTCCGCGCTGGTCACCCAGAACGTGGTGGGTGAGGCGAGCCGGATCGGCTTCGGCTCGGCACTGGCAACGATCATGCTGGTCGTCTCGCTGGTCTTCATCACCATCTACCTGGCGACCGTGATGAGGGAGAACCGGGAATGAGCACCGCGACAGTCACCCGGCGTACCGAGGACGGGGCCGACGCGCCGCCGCGAGGCCGCAAGCTGACCCCGTTACGGATCCTGCTGCACGGCTTCCTCATCGTCGTCTCGCTGGCCTGGCTCTTCCCGATCGCCTGGGCGGTGCTGACCTCGCTGCGCTCGTACGACTACACCGCCGCGAACGGCTACGTCTCGTTCGGCGGCTGGACCTTCGACAACTACGTCACCGCCTGGCGGACGGCGGAGTTCGGGCAGCACTTCCTCAACTCGGTGTACATCACAGTGCCGGCGGTGCTGCTGACCCTCTTCCTCGCCTCCTGCGTGGCGTTCGTCATCGCCCGGTTCAGTTGGAAGCTCAACCTCGTCCTGCTCGGGATCTTCACAGCGGCCAACCTGCTGCCCCAGCAGGCGCTGCTCATCCCGCTGTTCCGGCTGTTCACCGAGGTGCCGCTGCCGGAGTTCATGAGTGACTCGGAGCTGCTCTACGACAGCTACTGGGGCCTGATCCTGATCAACGTGGCCTTTCAGTGCGGTTTCTGTGTCTTCGTGCTCAGCAACTACATGAAGGCGCTGCCCCGTGACCTGTACGAGGCGGCAATGGTCGACGGGGCGAGCATCTGGCGACAGTACTGGCAGGTCACCATGCCGCTGTGCCGGCCGGCCCTGGCCGCGCTGGCGACGCTGGAGGTGACCTGGATCTACAACGAGTTCTTCTGGGCCACCGTCCTCATGCGTACCGGCGACAAGTTCCCGGTGACCAGCTCGCTCAACAACCTGCGCGGTGAGTTCTTCACCGACAACAACCTGGTCTCGGCCGGCAGCGTGCTCGTCGCGATCCCCACCCTGGTGATCTTCTTTATGCTCCAGCGGCACTTCGTTCGGGGCCTGACCTTGGGAGCCTCCAAAGGATGACGATCCTGCACCTGCGCCGCGCGCGGACCAGCCTGGTGCTCGACGCGCGCGGCCCGGGGCTGCCCCGGGTCGTGCACTGGGGTGGCGACGTCGGCGACCTCGACGACGACGGCCTGCGTCAGCTCACCGACGCGACAGTCCCGCCGGTAGTGCCGAGCAGCTTCGACGCGCCGACAGTGCTGTCAGTGCTGCCGGAGGCGAGCGCCGGCTGGAGCGGCCGACCGGGGTTGGCCGGGCACCGCGACGGGGCCGACTGGTCCACGGCGTTCCGGCTGGACGGTCTCGACGTCGACCAGCCCGCCGACGGACCGGCGCGGGTAACCGTCCGGGCGTCCGACCCGGCCGCCGGACTGACAGTGACCGTCGAGATCACGCTCGACCCGTACGGCCTGCTGACCGTTCGGCACCGGCTGCGCAACGACGGCGACAGCGCGTACGAGCTGCGGGAGCTGACGCCGGTGCTGCCGGTGCCGGCATTCGCCACCGAGCTGCTCGACCTGACCGGCCGATGGTGTCGGGAACGGTCCCCGCAGCGGCACCCGTGGCAGCACGGCGCCTGGGTCCGTGAGGGCCGGCACGGCCGCACCGGGCACGACGCCACTCTGCTGCTGGTGGCCGGCACCACCGGTTTCGGGTTCGGCCACGGCGAGGTCTGGGCGGTGCACACCGCGTGGAGCGGCGACCACGTCACGTTCGCCGAACGTCGGCCCACCGGCGAGTCGACCCTCGGTGGCGGCGAGCTGCTGGCCCCCGGCGAGATCCGGCTCGGCCCCGGCGAGTCGTACGAGACCCCGCTGCTCTACGCGGTCTGGTCCGACGCCGGGCTGGACGGGCTCAGCGACGTGCTGCACACCCATCTGCGGGCCCGCCCGGGGCACCCGCGCTCCCCCCGCCCGGTGACCCTCAACGTCTGGGAGGCGGTCTACTTCGACCACGACCTGGACCGGCTGCGGGCGCTCGCCGACCGGGCCGCGCAGATCGGCGTGGAGCGGTTCGTGCTCGACGACGGCTGGTTCCGGGGCCGGCGCGACGACACCGCCGGGCTCGGCGACTGGTACGTCGACGACGGCGTCTGGCCGGACGGCCTGCAACCGCTGATCGAGCACGTCACCGGCCAGGGCCTCCAGTTCGGCCTCTGGGTCGAGCCGGAGATGGTCAACCCCGACTCGGACGTGTTCCGCGCGCACCCCGACTGGGTGCTCGCCGTGCCGGGGCGGCTACCGCCGGCCTGGCGTCACCAGCAGGTGCTCGACCTGGGCCGCCACGAGGCGTACGACCACGTGCTGGAACGTCTCGACACGCTGCTCACCGACCACCCCGGCATCCGGTACCTCAAGTGGGACCAGAACCGCGACCTCACCGAGGCCGGGCACCATGGCCGCCCCGGGGTGCATGGGCAGACAGTGGCGGTCTACCGGCTGTTCGACGAGCTGCGCGGTCGGCACCCGGGTGTGGAGATCGAGAGCTGCTCGTCCGGCGGGGCCCGGGTGGACCTGGCCATCCTGGCGCGCACCGACCGGGTCTGGGCCAGCGACTGCAACGACGCCCTGGAGCGGCTCAGCATCCAGCGCTGGACGGGGCTGTTGCTGCCACCGGAGCTGATCGGCACCCACGTCGGCCCGGAGCGCTCGCACACCACCAACCGCGTACACGACCTGGGTTTCCGGGCGGCGACGGCGCTCTTCGGCCACCAAGGCATCGAGTGGGACATCGCCTCGATCAGCGCCGCCGAGCAGACCGAGCTGGCCGCCTGGGTGGCGCTGCACAAGCGGCTGCGCCCGCTGCTGCACGCTGGTCGGGTGGTCCGGGTCGACCACCCGGACCCGGCCGTCTGGGCACACGGCGTGGTCGATCACGACAACACCCGAGCGGTGTACGCGGTGGCCCGGCTGACCACCTCGGTGACGCAGGTGCCCGGCACGGTGCGGCTGCCCGGTCTCGACCCGAGCAGGCGGTACCGGGTGCGACAGGTGTCGGGCGTACCGGCCCCGGCGAGCATCGACCTGTCCCCGCCCACCTGGCTGGCGGGTGGTCTCACCCTCAGCGGGGCGGCGCTGGCCCGGGTGGGTGTGCAGCTGCCCGCCCTGCACCCGGAGCAGAGCCTGGTGTTGGAGGTCGACGCCGTCGACTGAAAAGATTCTGGAGAATCTTCGGCCGGGGTGTCGAGAACGGCGGGGCCTGCTTCTACCTCACTGTGAGAGCACCGACGAGGGTGCGCGGGTGTGAGGAGCCAACGATGAAATACATGCTGTTGATGCAGTTCAGCGCCGCCGGGACCGACTTCCCGGGCATCGACACCTGGACGCAGGACGAGGTCCGGGCGCACATCGCCTACATGGGCGAGGTCAACGCCAAGCTCACCGCCGCCGGTGAGTGGGTCGACGGGCAGGGCCTCGGCGGCCCGCAGCAGGCCCGGATCGTCCGCGCCGGTGACGGTGGGGCACCGGTGGTCACCGAGGGACCGTTCGCCGAGACGAAGGAGTTCCTGGCGGGCTTCTGGATCGTCGACTGCGAGAGCCCGCAGCGGGCCGTGGAGCTGGCTGCGTACATCTCCACGGCGCCCGGCCCCGGCGGCCGGCCGCTGAACATGCCGATCGAGGTGCACCCGGTGATGTCCGCCCCGGCACAGGAGCTGTGAGGGCTGAACACCGATCCCCGCATCGAGGACCTGATGCGCGAGTTGGCGCCGCAGGTCCTCGGCGTGCTCAGCCGCCGCTTCGGTGACTTCGCCACTGCGGAGGACGCGGTGCAGGAGGCGCTGCTGGCCGCCGCCACGCAGTGGCCGACCGAAGGGCTACCGGCGAACCCCCGTGGCTGGCTGATCCAGGTCGGTTACCGGCGGATGATCGAGCTGGTCCGCGGTGAGCAGGCCAGACGCCGCCGGGAGGACCTCGTCGCCCGCCGGGATCCGGACGACCAGCGGTACGCGCCAGCCCCGGACGAGGAGTTGACCGCCGAGCGGGACGACACACTGGTCCTGCTCTTCCTCTGCTGCCACCCGGCGCTCGCGCCGACGTCGGCGGTGGCGCTGACCCTGCGCGCCGTCGGTGGGTTGAGCACCGCCGAGATCGCCCGCGCGTTCCTGGTGCCCGAGGCGACGATGGCGCAGCGGATCAGCCGGGCCAAACAGCGCATCCGGGCATCCGGGCTGCCGTTCCGGATGCCCGAGCCGGCGGAGCGAGCGGACCGGTTGGTCGCCGTACGACAGGTGCTCTACCTGGTCTTCACCGAGGGGCACACCAGCACCACCGGCCCGGATTTGCGCCGCATCGACCTCGCGGCGGAGGCGATCCGGCTGACCCGTGCGCTGCACACGCTGCTGCCCGACGACAGCGAATCGGCCGGGCTGCTGGCGCTGATGCTGCTCACCGAGGCACGCGGCCCGGCGCGGACCGGACCCTCCGGGGAGCTGATCTCACTGGCCGATCAGGACCGCAGCCGCTGGGACTCTACGGCGATCGCCGACGGCGTCGCACTGGTCACCCGGGCCCTGCCACGCGGGCCGGTCGGTCCGTACCAGGTGCAGGCCGCCATCGCCGCCCTGCACGATGAGGCACCGAGCACCGAGCAGACCGACTGGCCGCAGATCCTGGCGCTGTACGAGGTCCTGGAACGCTTGGCCGGCAGCCCGGTGGTGGCCCTCAACCGGGCCGTGGCGACGGCAATGGTGCACGGACCGGCCGCCGGTCTGGCCGCCCTCGACGCGTTGACCCACGACCCGCAGTTGGCCAGACACCACAGGCTGGCCGCCGCCCGCGCCCACCTGCACGAGATGGCCGGTGACCGGGCCCAGGCGATCGCCGACTACCGGTTCGCCGCCGCTCGCACGAGCAGCAGCCCCGAACAGCTCTACCTGACCATGCGAGCTGCCCGACTGGCCGCCCAGCCCGTTGATCTTTCGTGACAACAGAGATCAATTTGTCTTCGGCGGTGCGCCCCCGGCAGCTTCATTCGCCACAGCTGTCAATCTTGGACAGTTTCCGTCAGCGCGGAACGGAAAGTGTCCAAGATCTACCCTGCGAGCCTCTCCCCGGCCACCACCGGGAGTGACGGCGCGGCCCACAACAACGGCGCGGCCCACAACAACGACACGGCCCACAACAACGGCGCGGGTGTGTGGGTGTGCCGGGCTGGCTTTAGAGCTGATGCCGTAAACGATTTGGACCGACGAGATGGACAAGTTCACCACCCACACCGGCACTGCCGTGCCGCTGCGCCGGTCCAACGTGGACACCGACCAGATCATCCCCGCCGTG
>NZ_JBEZGK010000050.1:0-9439 GCF_040649935.1 Micromonospora sp. NPDC048842
CCGTCCCCGGCGTAGGGATCAAGCCTGACCGCCCGAAGCCGGGGACGGTCGCCCCCCAGCCCCCAGCCCCCAGCCCTCAGCCCCCAGCCCTCACCGCGACCATCCAAGGGCCGGAGACAGGCCAGGGACGGGCGGCCGGTTCAAGTGCCCTAGCCCGGGTAGCAGTCTTTCGAGACGGCAGTGAGAAGGGATGATGGACATGAAGGCGCTCACCTGGCAGGGCAAGCGAGACGTACGGGTCGAGGAGGTCCCGGACCCTCGGATCGAGGAGCCGACCGATGCGATCGTGAAGATCACCTCGACCGCGATCTGCGGTTCCGACCTGCACCTGTACGAGGTGCTCGGGCCGTACCTGAAGCCGGGTGACGTCCTCGGACACGAGCCGATGGGCATCGTCGAGGAGGTCGGGTCGGAGGTGACCGGGCTCAAGCCTGGCGACCGGGTGGTGGTGCCGTTCAACATCGCCTGCGGCAGCTGCTGGATGTGCCAGCGCCAGCTTTACGCGCAGTGCGAGACCACCCAGGTCACCAGCGAGGGCAAGGGTGCGTCCCTGTTCGGCTACACCTCGCTCTACGGTTCGGTGCCGGGCGGGCAGGCCGAGTACCTGCGCGTCCCGCAGGCCCACTTCGGGCCGATCAAGATCCCGCAGACCGGCGCGGACGAGCGCTACCTCTACCTGTCCGACATTCTGCCCACCGCCTGGCAGGCGGTGAAGTACGCGGACACCCCGCAGGGTGGCACCCTGGCCGTCTTCGGTCTGGGTCCGGTCGGGCAGTTCTGCGCCCGTATCGGCCGCCACCTCGGCGCGGGCCGGGTGATCGGGCTGGACCTGGTGCCCGAGCGGCTGGAGTTGGCCCGCCGGCACGGCATCGAGGTGCTCGACGTGAGCCAACTGTCCGACGTGCCGGGCGCGTTGATCGATCTGGTCGACGGGCGCGGCCCGGACGCGGTGATCGACGCGGTCGGGATGGAGGCGCACGGTTCGCCGGCGGGGAAGTTGGCCCAGACCGCCGCCGGGCTGTTGCCGGACAAGTTGGCCCAGACGATGACCGACCGGGCGGGCGTGGACCGGTTGTCAGTGCTGCATGCCGCGCTCAAGGCGGTTCGTCGCGGCGGCACCGTGTCGCTCTCCGGGGTGTACGGCGGCGAGGCGGACCCGATGCCGCTGATGGAGATGTTCGACAGGGGCATCCAGTTGCGGATGGGGCAGTGCCACGTGCGCCGGTGGACTGACGAGATTCTGCCGCTGCTCTCCGGCGACGACGACCCGCTGGGCGTGGAGGACCTGCGTACCCACCGGGTGCCGCTGGTTCGGGCGCCGCAGGCGTACGAGATGTTCCAGAAGAAGGAGGACGGCTGCATCAAGGTCGTCCTCGAACCATGAGTGCGAGGAGTGAGCCGGGGTTGCGAGCCCCGCAGTCACGAATTCAAGTGGCACCGTGAGCCGGGTGGTCGTGATCGTTGGCGCGAGCAGCGGGATCGGCCGGGCGACGGCCCGGGCGTTCGCCGAGCGCGGCGACCGCCTGGTCCTCGCCGCTCGCGCCACCACGACCCTGGCCGAGGTACGCGCGGAGTGCGCCGACGTCGACGTGCTGACAGTGCCGACCGACGTGACCGAGCCGGGCGCGCTGGACGCGCTCGTGGGCGCCGCGATCGACCGCTTCGGCCGCGTCGACGTGTGGGTGCACACGGCGGCGGTGATGGCCTACGGGCGCTTCGACGAGCTGCCGGAACGGGTCTTCGACCAGGTGGTACGGACCGATCTGCTCGGCGCCGCCGGCTCGGTGCGGGTGGCTTTGCGGCACTTCCGGGCCGCCGGGGCCGGCACCGTGATCCTCACCGGTTCGGTGCTCGGGCACATCACCGCGCCGTACATGAGCGCGTACGTGGCGAGTAAGTGGGGGTTGCAGGGGCTGGCCCGGACGGTGCAGCAGGAGTTGCGGGACAGCCCGGAGATCCGACTGTGTCTGGTGAACCCGGGCAGCGTGGACACTCCGGTGTACCAGCAGGCGGCCAACTATCTGGGCCGCGTCGGGCGACCTCCGCCGCCGGTCACCAGCCCGCAGAGGGTGGCCCGAGCCATCGTGGACTGTGTGGACCGGCCCCGCCGGGGAGTCTCGGTGGGCCGGCTCAACGTGGTGCTGCGGGCCGGCTTCACGGTCCTGCCGGGGGTCTACGACGTCCTCGTCGGGCCGTTGATGCGGGCTGCCGGACTGAGTGGACGATCAGTCGCGGTGCACGACGGCTCGGTCTTCGCTCCGAACCCCTCCGGTGAGGCCGTCCGCGGCGGCCACCTGCCCGACCTGCGGCAACTCCTGTTCGGACCGGTCGGAGCTGTGCACGCCGCACTGCGCCGACGGTTCGGTTGACCTGTTCGGGACTGTTCGGGACATATTCGGGGGCATCGTGCGTCGATCAACTCGCCTAGGGTGGTGGGCCAGCAAGCGCTCAGGCACACCACGATCGGGGAGACGATTGACCATGCGACTGAACCGCAGAACGGCACTCGGACTGGGCACGGTGGCCACCGCCGGCACGGTGCTGGGCGCTGCCGCCCCGGCGAGCGCCGCCGAGACCACCGAGGCCGCACCGACAACCCCCGCTCGGGCCGCCCTTCGGGTCGCCTCCGTCTTCGCCAAGCACAGCGCCGCGGCCGGCGGAAACTGGCAGGCGTACGTCAGCGTCGCCGACCCGGCCGGAGCTCCGGTGGTCGCGGTCGAGGCCGACGCGGACCGGCGGATCGAGGCGTACAGCGTCAACAAGATCGCCGTTGCCACGGCGGTGCTCGACAAGGTCGACCGAGGTCTGCTCACCCTGGACCAGCAGGTCGAGGTGAGTGCGGCGATCGTCGTACCGGGCGGTGACGGCATCTTCAGCCTGGACGGCGCGTACCCGAGCCTGGTGACCATCGGGCACGTGCTGGCCAACCTGCTGACCGTCTCGGACGACACGGCGGTGCGGCTGTGCGGGCTGGTCGCCCCGGCCGCCGAGATCAACTCCATCCTGGTCGCCAAGGGCTTCCCGAACACCCAGGTGCAGCCGGTGGCCAACCCGAACCGATTCTTCCTCGGCACCAGCACCCCCCGGGAGACGCACGACCTGCTGCGCGCCCTGGTCGCTGGCACGCTGCTCTCCCCCGCCTCGACGACGTACCTGTTGGGCATCCTGCGCTCCCCGGTGGCGTTCACCGACGGCATCCGGCGCACGATGTCCTCCGACGAGCGGGCCCGGATCGCCACCAAGGCCGGCTGGTACGCCGACGCCCGGCACGAGGCCGGCGTGATCTTCGACCGCTCCGGCGCTGCGGTGCTCACCTACGCCCTCTTCGCCGATGGTCAGGCCAACCCTGAGGACTTCGGCGCGACCCATCCGGCGGTGCAGGCCCGGGCCGCCATGGGCCCCAAGTTCCTGGCCGCTGTCGATCGGATCGCGGGCGTCGGCAAGACGTTCCGGATCACCGCCCGACGCCCCAGCAACGGCGGCTAGGGCACGTCGTCAGTCCCTCCCGGGTCGGTCGCCGCTGCCGGCGACCGACCCGGCGTGGCGACCACCGAGGCACGGGTCGGTCCGGGTGACTACCGTGTAGGGCGGACACGTCGGAGGGACGGCAATGGCACGAGCGCAGAACACGGACGTCGAACGGTCGCTCGGGCGGCGGATGCGGGGCGCCGCTGGCCTGGCCGCGCTGGCCGGCCTGGCCTGGGTCGCCCGGGATGTGCCGGCGGCGCTGGGTGGCCGGCTCAGCGGGGCGCGAGCCGAACGGGCGGCCCGCTCGCCGCAGTTCCGCGAGGGCACCTTCCACAACCGGGCCGGCACCCGCACGATGATCGCCGAGCCGGGGCGCAATCTGGTCCGCGAGCTGATCTTCGGCAAGCAGAAGCGGCGTCCCACCACAGCCCTCCCGCTGCTGCGCCCCAGCGCCGGAGGGCCGGGGGCCGCCGACAGCGCCGACGAGCTCAACATCGTCTGGTACGGCCACGCCTCGACCCTGATCGAGATCGAGGGCCGGCGGGTGCTGCTCGACCCGGTCTGGAGCGAGCGGTGCTCCCCCTCGGGTCTGGTCGGCCCGCGTCGGCTGCACGAGCCCCCGGTGGGCATCGACGAGCTGCCCCCGCTGGACGCCATCCTGATCTCGCACGACCACTACGACCACCTCGACATGGCCACCGTGCGGGCGCTGCTCGCCGGGCAGTCCGCGCCGTTCCTGGTGCCGCTCGGCGTGGGTGCGCACCTGGACCGCTGGGGCGTACCCGCCGAACGGATCATCGAACTGGACTGGTCCGAGTCGCACCAGGTCGCCGGCTTGGAGATCACCGCCACCGCCGCCCAGCACTTCTCCGGACGAGGGCTGCGCCGCGACGGCACGCTCTGGAGTTCGTGGGTGGTGGCCGGGGCGCGTCGCAAGGTCTTCTACACCGGCGACTCCGGTTACTTCGACGGGTACGCCGAGATCGGCGCCGAGCACGGGCCGTTCGACGTCACGCTGATGCAGATCGGCGCGTACGACAGGGCCTGGCCGACGATCCACATGTTCCCGGAGGAGGCGGTCAGCGCCCACCTCGACCTGCGCGGCGGGCTGTTCGTGCCGGTGCACTGGGCGACGTTCAACCTGGCCCTGCACGACTGGTCCGAGCCGGTCGACCGGCTGTGGGCCGAGGCGAAGGCCCGCGACGTGCGGCTCGCCGTGCCCCGGCCGGGCGAGCGGGTGGTGGTCGACGAGCCGCCCGCCGTCGACGGCTGGTGGCAGGCCATCGCCTGAGTCAGGCCACGCAGGCATCGCCTGACGTCGGGCCGTCACTTGGCAACGGGCCGTCGCCTGACGTCGGGTCAGAGCACGAACGCGTCGGTCCAGAGCGCACCGGACCGGCCGGAGAGCGCGTCCAGCATGGCCACCGCCTGACCGTCGGTGAGCTGCGCTACGAAGTCCACGATGGCTCGGCCCCGGGCACGACCGATCCGGTCCGGGGTACGCGGGTGCAGCTCCGCCTCGGCCAACTCGACCAGGTCGTGCAGCCGCCGGGGCAGCCGGGACTCCTCCTCCGGGTCCAGCAGCCACTCCCAGAGCGCCTCGACCAGGGTGCTCAGCAGCCGGGCCTGGCCGCGCTGGTGCAGGGCGAGGTCCGGGCGGGCCAGCACGAACCGGTGGTGGACGAACTTGAGCACCTGCACCTCGTGCCACTGCGCGCAGCCCAGCAGCACGTGCCCGGAGCGCACCGACGGCTGTTCGGTGACAGTTATCGCCTCGACGAAGCGGGTGGACCAGCGGGCGGAGAACCTTGCCACGTACTGCTCGGCCTCGATCGAGCCGTCGAACGGCATCGCGAGCAGCCCGTCCACCAATTCCTCGCGGACGTGTTCGACGGCGGCGGCGAACGCGTCGTCGTCGGCGATCCAGGCGTCCTTGCGGTGCAGTTGCCGGCGTAGCCGCTCGATCGCCGCCCCGGGTCGCCGGGCAGCCGTGGCCAACGCCGCGTCGGTGATCGCCCGCAGCTGCCCGCTCTCGCGCTGCCAGGCCATCAACTCCGCGGAGACCGAGCCCTGCTGGAGCACCCCGACCCGGTAGAAGTCCTCCACGTCGTGGATGGCGTACGCGATGTCGTCGGCGGTGTCCATCACGGACGCCTCCACCGTCTGCTGCCAGTCCGGGATGCGACCGGCGAACGGTGCCCTGGCCTGCCGCAGGTCGTCCAGCTCGGTCCGGTACGCGCCGAACTTCGACGAGCCGCTCTCCGGGTCGTCCGGCGGCGGGGTGGCGCCGCGCGGCGGCGGGTCCATGGTGCGCGGGTGCGGGTCGGGGTGGTCCAGGCGGGTCCACGGGTACTTCAGCATGGCCGCGCGGACCGCCGCGGTCAGGTCCAACCCGGTGGTGGCCGCGCCGCGAATCTCGGTGCTGGTGACGATGCGGTACGACTGCGCGTTGCCCTCGAAACCGTCGGAGAGGCCGAGACGCTGACGGGCCAGCCGGTCCAGCACCCGCTCCCCCAGGTGCCCGAACGGTGGGTGGCCGAGGTCGTGGGCGAGCGCTGCCGCCTCCACCACGTCGGGGTCGCAGCCGCCGAGCTTGTCCAGCAGGTCACGCCACCGTTCGTCGGCGCTCAACCGCTCGGCGACGGCCCGGGCCACCTGAGCGACCTTGAGGCTGTGGGTGAGCCGGTTGTGCACCAGCAGCCCGGAGCCGACGGGGCTGATCACCTGGGTGACGCCACCGAGGCGGGCGAAGAACGGCGAGCCGACGATCCGGTCCCGGTCGGCACGGAACGGGTTGGCCGTGAGGTCGCCGAGGGCCCGGGCGCTGCCGCCGAAGAGCCGCCGGGCGCGCGGCTCCGCAGCAGATTCCATGATCGCCACGCTAGCGCAGGCCCGACGGGACCGCCGCCGGTCACCCCGGTCGGGCGCCGCGGTTCGGTCGCCCGCCCCGGCCGGGCGCGGCGACAGCGCCAGGGCGCGCCCGGCAGAATGCAGGCGTACCCACTCCCGAAGGCGGATCGAGATCGTGACCCAGTCTGTTCATCAGCGGATCGCCGACGAGCTCGGCGTGGCCGAGCGTCAGGTGCGGGCGGCCGTGGAGCTGCTCGACGGCGGCGCCACAGTGCCGTTCATCGCCCGCTACCGCAAGGAGGCCACCGGCCTGCTCGACGACACCCAGCTGCGCACACTGGAGGAGCGGCTGCGCTACCTGCGCGAGCTGGACGAGCGGCGGGCCGCGGTGCTGGAGTCGATCCGCGGCCAGGGCAAGTTGGACGAGGCCCTGGAAGCGCAGATCATGGCCGCCGACTCGAAGTCCCGGCTGGAGGACATCTACCTCCCGTACAAGCCGAAGCGGCGAACCCGTGCGCAGATCGCCCGCGAGGCCGGGTTGGCCCCGTTGGCCGAGACGCTGCTGGCCGACCCCGGTCAGGACCCGCGGACCACCGCCGCCGGGTTCGTCGATGAGGAGAAGGGCGTCGCCGACGCCGCGGCCGCGCTGGAGGGCGCGCGGGCGATCCTCATCGAGACCTTCGCGGAGGACGCCGACCTGATCGGCACGCTGCGCGAGCAGATGTGGTCGCGGGGCCGTCTGGTTGCCCGGGTACGCGAGGGTCAGGAGGCGGCCGGTGCCAAGTTCGCCGACTACTTCGACTTCTCCGAGCCGTACCCGAAGCTGCCCTCGCACCGGATCCTGGCGATGTTCCGGGGCGAGAAGGAGGGCGTGCTCGACCTGACCATGGAGTCGGAGGAGGCGGGCGAGGCGGACGCCGTACCGACCGGCCCGACCCGCTACGAGGCGGCCATCGCCGGCCGGTTCGGGGTGTCCGACGCGGGTCGCCCGGCCGACCGCTGGCTGTCCGACACGGTCCGCTGGGCGTGGCGTACCCGGATCCTCATCCACCTCGGCGCGGACCTGCGGATGCGGCTGTGGCAGGCGGCCGAGGAGGAGGCCGTCCGGGTCTTCGCCACCAACCTGCGGGACCTGCTGCTCGCCGCGCCGGCCGGCACCAGGCCCACGATGGGTCTCGACCCGGGTCTGCGGACCGGAGTGAAGGTGGCAGTGGTGGACGCCACCGGCAAGGTGCTCGCCACCGACACGATCTATCCGCACGAGCCGCGCCGGCAGTGGGACGCGTCGGTGGAGACCCTCGCCCGGCTGGCCGGGGCGCACGGGGTGGAGCTTGTCGCGATCGGCAACGGCACCGCCTCCCGTGAGACCGACAAGCTCGCCGGGGAGCTGATCGCCCGGCACCCGCAGCTCAACCTGACCAAGGTGATGGTTTCCGAGGCCGGCGCGTCGGTCTACTCCGCCTCCGCGTACGCCTCGCAGGAACTGCCAGGGATGGACGTGTCGCTGCGCGGCGCGGTCTCCATCGCCCGCCGCCTCCAGGACCCCCTCGCGGAGCTGGTCAAGATCGACCCGCGCTCGATCGGCGTCGGTCAGTACCAGCACGACCTGTCCGAGGTGAAGCTGTCCCGGTCGCTGGACGCGGTAGTCGAGGACTGCGTGAACGCGGTGGGGGTGGACGTCAACACCGCTTCCGCGCCGCTGCTGACCCGGGTCTCCGGGATCGGCGCCGGCCTGGCCGAGAACATCGTGCTGCACCGGGACGCCAACGGGCCGTTCCGTACGCGTACCGAACTGAAGAAGGTGGCCCGGCTCGGGCCGAAGGCGTTCGAGCAGTGCGCCGGCTTCCTGCGCATCCCCGGCGGCGATGACCCGCTGGACTCCTCCAGCGTGCACCCCGAGGCGTACCCGGTGGTGCGCCGCATCCTCTCCACCACCGGGCAGGACCTGCGCTCGGTGATCGGCAAGAGCGGCATCCTGCGCGGGCTGCGGGCCACCGACTTCGTCGACGACCGGTTCGGTCTCCCCACCGTCACCGATATCCTCGCCGAGCTGGAGAAGCCGGGCCGGGACCCCCGCCCGGAGTTCCGCACCGCCACCTTCGTCGAGGGGGTGGAGAAGATCAGCGACCTGACGACGGGGATGGTGCTGGAGGGCGTGGTCACCAACGTGGCCGCGTTCGGCGCGTTCGTCGACGTCGGGGTGCACCAGGACGGTCTGGTGCACGTCTCGGCGATGTCCCGGACCTTCGTGAAGGACCCCCGCGAGGTCGTGAAGTCCGGCGACGTGGTCAAGGTCCGGGTGCTCGACGTGGACGTACCCCGCAAGCGGATCTCGCTGACCCTGCGCCTGGACGACGAACCCGCTGCCGCCGGTGGTGGTGGTGGTCGGACGAGCCAGGAGGGACGTGGCGGCCCGGCGCAGCGCGCGCCGCAGGGTGGTCGCGGCGGCGGCCAGGGCGGTCGCGAAGGCCAGGCCGGTCGCGAAGGCCAGGCCGGTCGCGAAGGCCAGGCCGGTCGCGGCGGCGGCCAGAGCGGTCGCGAAGGCCAGGCCGGTCGAGGCGGCCAGGACAGTCGAGGCGGGCAGGACAGTCGAGGCGGCCAGGACAGTCGAGGCGGGCAGGGAGGTCGCGGCGGGCAGCAGCGGCAGGGCGCACCGGCGCCGGCCAATGACGCAATGGCCGAAGCCCTGCGCCGCGCCGGACTGGCCTGACCCCGTTCGGCACGTCAACCCCGCCCCGTTCCGCCCCGTCGAGCCCCGCCCCGTCGAGCCCCGCCCCGTCGAGCCCCGCCCCGTCGAGCCCCGCCCCGTCGATCATGGAGTTGTGGTGGGCGACAAATAGCCCGAATAACACCAAGCCAGGCACCACAACTCCATGATCGACGAAGCCGATCCGCCCTTCCCGTCGATCTTGCATTTACTGTCCCGACATAAGCCCGGATTCCGCCTATCTCGACGACCGAACCTGCAAGATCGGCGCGCATGCCGCACCCTCCTGGCCCAGACCCGACCGGGCCAACCACAGGCGGACGGCACGGGCGGGGCCGACGGCACGGGCGGGGCCGACGGCACGGGCGGGGCCGACGGCACGGGCGGGGCCGACGGCACGGGCGGGGCCGACGG
>NZ_JBEZGK010000051.1:0-9175 GCF_040649935.1 Micromonospora sp. NPDC048842
CTGTCTCCCGCGTGTCGGAGGCAGCAACATCCGGGAAGTTGCGCAGATCTTGGCGCGGGGCGCGGGGCGCGGGGCGCGGGGCGCGGGGCGCGGGGCGCGGGGCGCGGGGCGCGGGGCGCGGGGCGCGGGGCGCGGGGCGGTCAGGCGGTGACTGGTACCGGGGCGGCGGCGTCGGTCGGGGTGGCCTCGGGGGCCGGGGCGACCGGGCGGCGTTCCCGGGTGGACCACTGCGCCGACAGGGCGGCCAGAAGCACCAGGCAGGAGCCGAGCATGTGCGCGCCGACCAGGAGCGCCGGCACGTGGGTGAAGTACTGCACGAACCCGATCAGGCCCTGACCCAACTCCACGGCGACCAGGATGATCGCGGCGCGGGTGGCCCGCTGCGCGCCGACGGCGCGGAACGCGAAGATCAGCGCCACCGAGAGACCGATCAGTAGGAAGACCCCGTCGGCGTGCACCTGCGAGATCGTCTCCGGGTCGAGCCCGTTGCGGGCGGCGCCGTGGTCGCCGGCGTGCGGGCCGCTACCGGTGACCCAAGTGCCGACGACCAGCACGGCGACGGTGACGCCGGTGGTGACCCGGGCCAGCGCGCGCAGCGGTGCGGGCACCACTGCCGCCGTCGGGCCGTCGGGGTCGCCGATGCGTCGCCAGAGGGCGTACGCGGCGGCGATCACGGCCATCGAGGCGAGGAAATGCAGCCCGACCACCCACGGGTTGAGGTTGGTCAGCACGGTGATGCCACCGATCACCGCCTGGGCGGGGATGCCCAGGAAGACCGCCACGGCCAGTGCGAGGAGCCCAGGTCGGCGGGGCCGGTGCAGGAGGACGGCCAGCACGGTGGCCAGCGCGATCAGACCCACCGCGAAGGTCAGCATGCGGTTGCTGAACTCGATCACGCCGTACACGCCCATCTCGGGCGTGGTGACGTAGGAATCGTCTGTGCACCGGGGCCAGGTGGGGCAGCCGAGGCCCGAGGCGGTCAACCGGACGGCCCCGCCGGTGACGACGATCCCCACGTTCGCGATGATCGAGGCGAGCGCGAGGCGGCGCAGCAGGATGCCGGAGACCGGACGGACGATTCGGTTCACGGCGCAAATCCTACGCACCGTAGTGATCGAGGTTCGTCCGACTCCGTCGGCTCGGTGGTTCGGATCACCGGGGCCCGGGTTTGCGACCCTCCGGGTAATTACGTAACGTTGGCGTTGTGAAAAACGCGGCGGCGCTCTCCGGGCACCAACCGACGGCCGTACCGGCCCTCGGTGCGCCTGCCTCCGCGCCTGCCGTGACCATGTCGGCCGGCCTCGCCGGGCCGGCGGCGGCCGAGGTCTCCACCCGGGATCGGGTCACTCAGTTGCTGCTGGAGCAGGGTGCCACCACCGCCGCGCAGCTTGGCGCGGCGCTCGGGCTCAGCCCGGCGGCGATCCGCCGGCACCTGGACGCGATGCTCGCGGACGGTGACGTGTATGCCCGTGAGCAGACCGTGCAGGGCAGTCGCGGTCGGGGGCGCCCGGCCAAGGTGTTCCTGCTGACCGAGGCCGCCCGGGTCCGCTGTGGCACACACCACTACGACAACATGGCCACCGCCGCGTTGCGCTGGATCGCGCGCAGCGGCGGCTCGGGCGCGGTCGAGGCGTTCGCCACCGAGCAGGTCTCCGCTCTCGAATCCCGTTGTCGGACGGCCATGGAGGACGCTGGCGACGACCCCCTCGCCCGAGCCGAGGCACTCGCCGCGGCGCTCACCGCCGAGGGTTACGCTGCCAATGCGACCACGATCGCCTCCGGCGGCCAGCTCTGTCAGCACCACTGCCCGGTGGCGCACGTGGCCGCCGAGTTCCCTCAGCTGTGCGAGGCCGAGACCGCGGTTATCTCCCGTCTGGTCGGCACCCACGTGCAGCGTCTGGCCACCATCGCGCACGGCGACGGGGTGTGCACCACGCACATCCCGACCCAGCCGGGCCGCGCTCAATCCGGTAATCCCGTAACCACTGTGAGGACAGATAGATGACCGAGCAGATCGTCCAGCCCCTGACCCAGGAAGAGCAGCTCGCCGCCCTGGGCCGGTACGAGTACGGCTGGTCCGACCCGGACGCCGCCGGGGCGGTCGCCCAGCGCGGCATCAACGAGGCGGTGGTGCGGGACATCTCGGCCAAGAAGAACGAGCCGGCGTGGATGCTCGACCTGCGGCTGAAGGGCCTGCGGCTGTTCGGCCGTAAGCCCATGCCGGCCTGGGGCGCGGACCTCACCGGGATCGACTTCGACAACATCAAGTACTTCGTGCGGTCGACCGAGAAGCAGGCCACCAGCTGGGAGGACCTGCCCGAGGACATCAAGAACACCTACGACCGGCTGGGCATCCCGGAGGCGGAGAAGCAGCGGCTGGTCGCCGGTGTAGCGGCGCAGTACGAGTCGGAGGTCGTCTACCACAAGATCCGTGAGGACCTTGAGGAGCAGGGCGTTCTCTTCCTGGACACCGACACGGCGCTGCGTGAGCACGAGGACGTCTTCAAGGAGTACTTCGGCACTGTGATCCCGGTCGGCGACAACAAGTTCGCCGCCCTGAACACCTCGGTGTGGTCCGGTGGCTCGTTCATCTACGTGCCGAAGGGCGTGCAGGTCGAGATCCCGCTGCAGGCCTACTTCCGGATCAACACGGAGAACATGGGCCAGTTCGAGCGGACGCTGATCATCGTCGACGAGGGTGCGTACGTGCACTACGTCGAGGGCTGCACCGCGCCGCTCTACTCCTCCGACTCGCTGCACAGCGCGGTCGTGGAGATCATCGTCAAGAAGAACGCGCGCTGCCGCTACACGACCATCCAGAACTGGTCGAACAACGTCTACAACCTGGTCACCAAGCGCGCCGTCTGCCACGAGGGCGCGACCATGGAGTGGGTCGACGGCAACATCGGCTCCAAGGTGACCATGAAGTACCCGGCGGTCTACATGACCGGCGAGCACGCCAAGGGCGAGGTGCTCTCGGTGGCGATGGCCGGCGAGGGTCAGCACCAGGACGCCGGCGCCAAGATGGTGCACGCCGCGCCGCACACCTCCTCGACCATCGTGTCGAAGTCGATCGCCCGTGGCGGCGGCCGCACCTCGTACCGGGGTCTGGTGCAGGTGCTGGAGGGTTCGCACCACAGCCGGAGCACTGTCAAGTGCGACGCGCTGCTGGTCGACACCATCTCCCGCTCGGACACCTACCCGTACGTCGACATCCGTGAGGACGACGTGTCGATGGGTCACGAGGCGACCGTCTCCAAGATCAGCGACGACCAGCTCTTCTACCTGATGAGCCGGGGCCTGAGCGAGGACGAGGCGATGGCCATGATCGTGCGTGGCTTCATCGAGCCGATCGCCAAGGAGCTCCCGATGGAGTACGCCCTGGAGCTCAACCGTCTGATCGAGCTTCAGATGGAGGGCGCGGTCGGCTGACGCCGCCGCTCCCCGTGGCGGGCCGGAACCTCGGCCCGTCACACCCGGCCCCAACTCGTCGTCACGGAACAGACAGACCAAGGAAGAAATGACTACCCAGGCTTCCGCGCCGCCGCCCAGCACCAAGACGCAGGCGCTGCGCTCGTACGACGTCGCCGACTTCCCGGCCCTCACCGGCCTCGAGGAGGAGTGGCGTTTCACCCCGCTCAAGCGCCTCCGCGGCCTGACCAGCGACGCGCCGGCCGCGACCGGCGCGGTCCGACACGAGTACGGTGACCTGCCCGAGGGCGTCGCCATCACCCGTGTCGGCAGGGACGACGAGCGGGTCGGCAGCGTGCTGACCCCTGTCGACCGGGTCAGCGCGTTGGCTTACGGTGCCGCCGCGGACGCCCTGCTGCTGCGGGTCGCCCCGGACGTGGTGCTCGGTGAGGCGGTGCGGCTGCGGGTGGTCGGCGAGGGCGTCGAGCAGCCGGCTTTCGGTCACACCTTCGTCGAGGTGGGCCGCTTCGCCGAGGCGACACTGGTGCTGGAGCACGTCGGGTCGGCCACCCTGGCCGACAACGTCGAGGTGGCCGTGGCCGACGGCGCGAAGCTGACGCTGGTCACTGTCGCCGACTGGGCCGACGACGCCGTCCAGGCCCAGCACCTGAAGATCAAGCTGGGCCGGGACGCCAGGGTCATCCACATCCAGGTCTCCCTGGGTGGCGATCTGGTCCGGCAGTTCACCAGCGTGGAATACACCGGGCGCGGTGGCGAGGCCGAGCTGTACGGCGTCTACTTCGCCGACTCGGGCCAGCACCTGGAGCATCGGCAGCTGGTCGACCACAGCGTCCCGGACTGTCGCAGCTACGTCGGCTACCGGGGGGCTCTGCAGGGCGAGAGCGCGCACACCGTCTGGGTGGGCGACGTGCTCATCCGGGCCGAGGCGACCGGCACCGACACGTATGAGATCAACCGGAACCTGCTGCTCACCGACGGCGCGCGGGCGGACTCCGTACCCAATCTGGAGATCGAGACCGGCGAGATCGCCGGCGCCGGTCACGCCAGCGCGACCGGCCGCTTCGATGACGAGCAGTTGTTCTACCTGATGGCCCGGGGCATTCCGGAGAGTGAGGCCCGCCGACTGGTGGTGCGTGGCTTCTTCGCCGAGCTGATCAACAAGATTCCGGTGGAGTCGCTGCGTGAGAGCCTCGGCGACGCGATCGAGGCCCGGCTGACCAAGGCGGGCGCTTGATGATCCGCATCTGCTCCACCGAGGACGTGCCGAAGGGCACCGCGATCAGCGCGGACGTCGACGGCACGCCGATCGCCCTGGTGCACGGCGAGGACGGCGGCTTCTACGCCGCGTACGACGAGTGCTCGCACGCCTCGGTCGCGCTCTCCGAGGGCGAGGTGGACGGCTGCACGCTCGAGTGTTGGCTGCACGGCTCGCGCTTCGACCTGCGCACCGGCGAGCCGACCGGCCTGCCCGCCACCGAACCCGTCCCCGTCTACCCCGTCGAAGTCCGCGACGGCGACATCTACCTCAGCCTGACGCCGAGTAATGGAGTGACCCGATAATGAGCACCCTGGAGATCCGCGACCTGAAGGTGTCGGTCAAGCTGCCCGAGGGTGAGCTCAAGCCGATCCTGGCCGGCGTCGACCTGACCGTGAAGTCGGGCGAGACCCACGCGATCATGGGCCCGAACGGTTCCGGCAAGTCCACCCTGGCGTACTCGATCGCCGGTCACCCCAAGTACGAGATCACCGGCGGCACGGTGACCCTCGACGGCCAGGACGTGCTGGCCATGACGGTCGACGAGCGCGCCCGCGCCGGCCTCTTCCTGGCCATGCAGTACCCGGTCGAGGTGCCCGGCGTCTCGGTGGCGAACTTCCTGCGGACCGCGAAGACCGCCATCGACGGCGAGGCGCCGAAGCTCCGTACCTGGGGCGGCGAGCTGCGCGGTGCGATGGAGCGTCTCCAGATGGACCCGGCGTTCGCCCAGCGCAACGTCAACGAGGGCTTCTCCGGTGGTGAGAAGAAGCGGCACGAGATCGTCCAGCTGGAGCTGCTCAAGCCGAAGATCGCGATCCTCGACGAGACCGACTCCGGTCTCGACGTGGACGCGCTGCGCGTGGTCAGCGAGGGCGTCAACCGGGTTCGTGACAACGGCGACACCGGTGTGCTGCTGATCACCCACTACACGCGGATCCTGCGCTACATCAAGCCGGACTTCGTGCACGTCTTCGTGGCCGGCCGGATCGTCGAGCAGGGCGGCTCGGAGCTGGCCGACAAGCTCGAGGCCGAGGGCTACGAGCGGTACGCCGCCGGGGCCGGCACGGCCAAGGCCTGAGCGGGAGAGGCGCTGCCGAGATGACCAGCATCGCGATCCCCTCGGGGATGCCGCAGTACGACGACGTGCCGCGTTTCGACGTGGCCCGGGTGCGCGCCGACTTCCCGATCCTCGGTCGGGACATCAACGGGCACCCGCTGGTCTACCTCGACAGCGCCAACACCTCGCACAAACCCCGCCAGGTGCTCGACGTGCTGGACGAGCACTACGCGCGGCACAACGCCAACGTGTCGCGCTCGGTGCACACCCTGGGCACCGAGGCCACCGAGGCGTACGAGGGGGCGCGGGCGAAGATCGCCGCGTTCATCAACGCGCCGAGCACCGACGAGGTGGTGTTCACGAAGAACTCCACCGAGGCGATCAACATCGTGGCGTACGCCTTCTCGAACGCCTCGCTGCGCCCGGACGCCGATCCCCGTTTCCGGCTCGGCCCGGGCGACGAGGTGGTGATCTCCGAGATGGAGCACCACTCGAACATCGTTCCGTGGCAGCTGCTCTGCGAGCGCACCGGCGCGACCCTGCGCTGGTTCCCGGTCACCGACCAGGGGCGGCTGGACGAGTCGGGCCTGGAGGATCTGGTCACCGAACGGACGAAGATCGTCTCGCTGGTGCACATGTCCAACATCCTCGGCACCGTCAACGCCACCTCCCGGATCACCGCGCGGGTCCGCGAGGTGGGTGCGCTGCTGCTGCTGGACTGCTCGCAGTCGGTGCCGCACCTGCCCATCGACGTGGTCGACCTGGACGCCGACTACATCGTCTTCACCGGTCACAAGATGTGCGGTCCGACCGGCATCGGTGTGCTCTGGGGTCGGGGTGAGCTGCTGGCGGCCATGCCGCCGGTCTTCGGCGGCGGCTCGATGATCGAGACGGTCACCATGGCCCGCTCGACGTTCGCCGCGCCGCCGGCCCGCTTCGAGGCGGGCACCCCGCCGATCGCGGAGGCGGTCGCGCTCGGTGCGGCGGTCGACTACCTGACCGGCATCGGGATGCGGGCCATCCAGTGGCACGAGAAGGAGCTGACGGCGTACGCGCTGGAGGCTCTCGGCTCGGTACCTGACCTGCGGATCTTCGGTCCGACGGTGCCGGTGGGCCGGGGCGGCACCATCTCGTTCGCACTCGGTGACGTGCACCCGCACGACGTGGGTCAGGTGCTCGACTCGCTCGGCGTGCAGGTGCGGGTGGGCCACCACTGTGCCAAGCCGGTCTGCAGCCGGTTCGGCGTCCCGGCCATGACCCGGGCATCGTTCTACCTCTACACCACCACCGAGGAGATCGACGCTCTGGTGGCCGGTCTGGAGCAGGTGCGGAAGGTGTTCGACTGATGCAGCTCGACCAGCTCTACCAGGAGATCATCCTGGACCACTACAAGCGCCCGCACGGGCGTGGCCTGCGCGATGCCGACGACCCGGGTGACCAGGTCGCGGAGGCGCACCACGTCAACCCCACCTGCGGTGACGAGGTCACCGTCCGGGTGGCCACCGACGGCACGGTGCTGCACGACATCTCGTACGACGGGATGGGCTGCTCGATCAGCCAGGCATCGGCGAGTGTGCTGCACGAGTTGCTGCGCGGTCGGGGCGCCGGGGAAGCATTCGAGGTGCACGAGGCGTTCGTGGAGTTGATGTCCGGACGTGGCCAGGTCACGCCGGACGAGGACGTGCTCGGTGACGGGGTTGCTTTCGCGGGTGTGGCCCGTTACCCGGCCCGGGTCAAGTGCGCGCTGCTGCCGTGGATGGCGTTCAAGGACGCCGCGGCACGCGCCGGTGTGGGTGTGAGCCCGGAGGTGACGGCATGAGCGAGCGTCAGCGAGCGAATGACACAGTGGTGCCTTGTGGCATCACGCAGCGATGCGGAGGGTTGGCATGAGCGAGAACACCGCTACCGAGGCGACGCCGGAGGCCGGTGACACCCCAGTGGTGCCGCAGACCGACGCCGCGACGACCGATGGCACGGGTGACGCCGCCGCTCCCGCGGGCGGCGTCAGCAAGGCCATGATCGCCGACATCGAGGAGGCGATGAAGGACGTCGTCGACCCGGAGCTCGGCATCAACGTGGTCGACCTGGGCCTCGTGTACGGCGTCCACGTCGACGACGAGAACGTCGCCACCCTGGACATGACGCTCACCTCGGCGGCCTGCCCGCTGACCGACGTCATCGAGGACCAGACGCGGCAGGCGCTGACCACCGGCCCCGGCGGCGGCCTGGTCAACGACATCCGGATCAACTGGGTGTGGCTCCCGCCGTGGGGCCCGGACAAGATCACTGACGAGGGTCGGGACCAGCTCCGTTCCCTCGGCTTCAACGTCTGACCCGACTCCGTCCCACAGTCGTCGAGCGCGGCGCCCCTTTGGGGTGCCGCGCTCGTTCTGTTGCGCCTCCACGTGAATCAGTAGTGGAACGGATCGTTCCGGTCTGCTAGTCTGATTGCAGAACGGAGCGGAACATTCCGTTCACGGGTGAGCGGAATCGCTCGCCCGGCGGGGTCGGCGGAGAGGGTCGGGACAATGGGTGAGATGGCAGCTGGACACTGGCGGGTCGTGCTCGACGAGGCGCACACGATGCTCCGGACGACCGCCGAGGGAATCCCGGCCGACGCCTGGGACCTGCCCACCCCGTGCGAGCGGTGGACGGTCACGCAGGTGCTCCAGCACGCGACCGGCGACCAGATCGCCTTCGCGGCGGCGATCGTCGGCGGGGCGGGGCCGTCGGAGGATCCGTTCGCGCCCTCCGGTCGGATCGAGGGTGACAAGCTCATCGGGCTGCGCGCCGCACTCGACGCGTCCGCCCGCGCCTGGGCGGGAGTCGCCGACGATGATCCGCAGGTGCGGACGCCGCTGCCCCAGGGTGCGCTGCCGGCCCAGGTGGGCGCCGTCGCGTGCGCCCTCGACGCGGCGGTGCACGCCTGGGATATCGCGGCGGCCACCGGCCAGCCGTCCCCGCTCCACGACGACCTGGCCCGTCCCCTGCTGGAGGTAGCCCGGCAGATCGTCGAGCCGTTGCGGAACTACGGCGCGTACGCCCCGGCGCTCGACGCCGGCGCGGAGGCCGACGACGTCAGCGCCCTGCTCGCCTACCTCGGCCGCGACCCCCACTGGCCCGGCGTGCGGCTCTGACCGCTCGACCGACCCAAGATCGCCCTTGATCATCGATGTAGTGGCCTCGGCGCGTCGCCGAGGCCACTACATCGTGGTTCGAGCGTGACCTTGGCGGCCGGAGGCACCCCAACCCCGCTCCTGGTCTCGGGGCGGGGTCCGTCGTCAAGATCCGCGCAGTATCGGGGATGTTGCTGTCACCTTGCGTGTCGCAGGCAGCAACATCGGGGTAGTTGCGGAGATCTTGGCGCGGGGCGCGGGGCGCGGGGCGCGGGGCGCGGGGCGCGGGGCGCGAGGGCGCGGGGCGCGGGGCGC
>NZ_JBEZGK010000052.1:0-5399 GCF_040649935.1 Micromonospora sp. NPDC048842
AAGATTGTCCGGCGGCGTCCTACTCTCCCACACCCTCACGAGTGCAGTACCATCGGCGCTGGAGGGCTTAGCTTCCGGGTTCGGAATGTAACCGGGCGTTTCCCCTCCGCCATGACCGCCGTAACTCTATGAACATATCAAACAACCCCGGCACAAAATTCACGGGTGTTCGCTTGTTCAGAGTTGCACAGTGGACGCGTAGCAGCTTAGTAGTCAAGTCCTCGGCCTATTAGTACCGGTCAACTGAACCCGTTACCGGGCTTACATTTCCGGCCTATCAACCCAGTCGTCTAGCTGGGGGCCTTACCCCACAAAGTGGGTGGGATACCTCATCTTGAAGCAGGCTTCCCGCTTAGATGCTTTCAGCGGTTATCCCTTCCGAACGTAGCTAACCAGCCGTGCCCTTGGCAGGACAACTGGCACACCAGAGGTTCGTCCGTCCCGGTCCTCTCGTACTAGGGACAGCCCTTCTCAAGTATCCTACGCGCACGGCGGATAGGGACCGAACTGTCTCACGACGTTCTAAACCCAGCTCGCGTACCGCTTTAATGGGCGAACAGCCCAACCCTTGGGACCTGCTACAGCCCCAGGATGCGACGAGCCGACATCGAGGTGCCAAACCATCCCGTCGATATGGACTCTTGGGGAAGATCAGCCTGTTATCCCCGGGGTACCTTTTATCCGTTGAGCGACACCGCTTCCACTCGCAAGTGCCGGATCACTAGTCCCGACTTTCGTCCCTGCTCGACCTGTCAGTCTCACAGTCAAGCTCCCTTGTGTACTTGCACTCAACACCTGATTGCCAACCAGGCTGAGGGAACCTTTGGGCGCCTCCGTTACCTTTTAGGAGGCAACCGCCCCAGTTAAACTACCCACCAGACACTGTCCCTGAACCGGATAACGGTCCGAAGTTAGATACCCAAATCAACCAGAGTGGTATTTCAAGATTGCCTCCACCCATACTGGCGTATGGACTTCACCGGCTCCCACCTATCCTACACAAGCTAATTCGAGTACCAATGTCAAGCTATAGTAAAGGTCCCGGGGTCTTTCCGTCCTGCCGCGCGTAACGAGCATCTTTACTCGTACTGCAATTTCGCCGGGCCTGTGGTTGAGACAGTGGGGAAGTCGTTACGCCATTCGTGCAGGTCGGAACTTACCCGACAAGGAATTTCGCTACCTTAGGATGGTTATAGTTACCACCGCCGTTTACTGGCGCTTAAGTTCTCCGCTTCGCCCCGAAGAGCTAACAGGTCCCCTTAACGTTCCAGCACCGGGCAGGCGTCAGTCCATATACATCGAATTACTTCTTCGCATGGACCTGTGTTTTTAGTAAACAGTCGCTTCCCCCTGCTCTCTGCGGCCATACAACGCTCCACCCGCGCGGGGCTTCACGTCTCCGGCCCCCCTTCTCCCTAAGTTACGGGGGCAATTTGCCGAGTTCCTTAACCACAGTTCGCCCGATCGCCTCGGTATTCTCTACCTGACCACCTGTGTCGGTTTGGGGTACGGGCCGCTAAGAACTCGCTAGAGGCTTTTCTCGGCAGCATAGGATCACTGACTTCACCTGAATCGGCTCGGCATCACGTCTCAGCCTTCATGTGTTGCGGATTTGCCTACAACACGGCCTACACGCTTACCCCGGCACAACCACCGGCCGGGCTCAGCTACCTTCCTGCGTCACCCCATCGCTTGACTACTACCCATCAGGTTCCCACGCTCCCTCAGCTCAGTCCGAAGACCTCACCAAGTTCGGGTGGTTAGCACAACGAGGTTCATCAGGGACGCTCTTTCGCGGGTACGGGAATATCAACCCGTTGTCCATCGACTACGCCTCTCGGCCTCGCCTTAGGTCCCGACTCACCCAGGGCGGATTAGCCTGGCCCTGGAACCCTTGGTCATCCGGCGGAAGGGTTTCTCACCCTTCTTTCGCTACTCATGCCTGCATTCTCACTCGTGCCGCGTCCACAACTGGGTCACCCCGCTGCTTCACTCGCGGCACGACGCTCCCCTACCCATCCACACACCTGCACAAGGAATCAAGTCCAAGCGAGGATAAAATGTGAATGCCACAGCTTCGGCGGTGTGCTTGAGCCCCGCTACATTGTCGGCGCGGAACCACTTGACCAGTGAGCTATTACGCACTCTTTAAAGGGTGGCTGCTTCTAAGCCAACCTCCTGGTTGTCTATGCGACCCCACATCCTTTTCCACTTAGCACACGCTTAGGGGCCTTAGCTGGTGATCTGGGCTGTTTCCCTCTCGACTACGAAGCTTATCCCCCGCAGTCTCACTGCCGCGCTCTCACTTACCGGCATTCGGAGTTTGGCTGATTTCGGTAAGCTTGTGGGCCCCCTAGACCATCCAGTGCTCTACCTCCGGCAAGAAACACGCGACGCTGCACCTAAATGCATTTCGGGGAGAACCAGCTATCACGGAGTTTGATTGGCCTTTCACCCCTAACCACAGGTCATCCCCCAATTTTTCAACATTGGTGGGTTCGGCCCTCCACGCGGTCTTACCCGCGCTTCAGCCTGCCCATGGCTAGATCACTCCGCTTCGGGTCTAGGACACGCGACTGAATCGCCCTATTCAGACTCGCTTTCGCTACGGCTCCCCCACACGGGTTAACCTCGCCACATGCCACTAACTCGCAGGCTCATTCTTCAAAAGGCACGCCGTCACCCCGCAAGGCTCCGACGGATTGTAGGCGAACGGTTTCAGGTACTATTTCACTCCCCTCCCGGGGTACTTTTCACCATTCCCTCACGGTACTTGTCCGCTATCGGTCACCAGGAAGTATTTAGGCTTACCAGGTGGTCCTGGCAGATTCACGGCAGATTTCAGGGGTCCGCCGCTACTCGGGAACACCCACAGAAGGTCAGCAACTTTCACCTACCGGACTCTCACCGTCTACGGTCAGCCATTCCAGACTGTTCGACTAGCCACTGACTTTGTAACTTCTCGAACAAGTGTCAGCTTGTTCAGTAGGGTCCCACAACCCCGACCACGCAACCCCTGACAGGTATCACACGCAGCCGGTTTAGCCTCGATCCGCTTTCGCTCGCCACTACTCACGGAATCACTAAATTGTTTTCTCTTCCTACGGGTACTGAGATGTTTCACTTCCCCGCGTTCCCTCCACACACCCTATGTGTTCAGGTGTGGGTGACACCACATGACTGGTGCCAGGTTTCCCCATTCGGACACCCTGGGATCACAGCTTGGTTGACAGCTCCCCCAGGCCTATCGCGGCCTCCCACGTCCTTCATCGGCTCCTGGTGCCAAGGCATTCACCGTTCGCCCTTGACAACTTGACCACAAAGATGCTCGCGTCCACTGTGCAATTCTCAACAAACGACCAACCCACAACCCGATCCGCCCCACACCAAAACCCGATCCTCAGACCAGCGG
Organism: Micromonospora sp. NPDC048842; assembly: GCF_040649935.1. NCBI lineage: Bacteria > Bacillati > Actinomycetota > Actinomycetes > Micromonosporales > Micromonosporaceae > Micromonospora > Micromonospora sp. NPDC048842. Next base: position 3,413 of record NZ_JBEZGK010000052.1, read on the forward strand.
TATGTGGGGCCAGGCCATGCCTGGCAGACTTCCAGCCCCCACACAGGAGGCCGGCGCGTCTCTGAAACAACAACCAATGGTTGTTCCTTCAGGACCCAACAGGGTGCTCACATTCTCCCCCAGCCGCACCAGAAGCCACCGTTCCCACCACCGAAGTGGCTGTACTAGGCGCCGCCGGCCGTTGCCAGGGCAAAACTTGCCAGTGTCTCCGCCATTCGAGCACCCCACCACCACATTCGGGCAGTGCGGGCTCCTTACCGACTTTCGTCGGAAGGTGCTCCTTAGAAAGGAGGTGATCCAGCCGCACCTTCCGGTACGGCTACCTTGTTACGACTTCGTCCCAATCGCCAGCCCCACCTTCGACGGCTCCCTCCACAAGGGTTGGGCCACCGGCTTCGGGTGTTGCCGACTTTCGTGACGTGACGGGCGGTGTGTACAAGGCCCGGGAACGTATTCACCGCAGCGTTGCTGATCTGCGATTACTAGCGACTCCGACTTCACGGGGTCGAGTTGCAGACCCCGATCCGAACTGAGACCGGCTTTTTGGGATTCGCTCCACCTCGCGGTATCGCAGCCCATTGTACCGGCCATTGTAGCATGCGTGAAGCCCTGGACATAAGGGGCATGATGACTTGACGTCATCCCCACCTTCCTCCGAGTTGACCCCGGCAGTCTTCGATGAGTCCCCGCCATAACGCGCTGGCAACATCGAACGAGGGTTGCGCTCGTTGCGGGACTTAACCCAACATCTCACGACACGAGCTGACGACAGCCATGCACCACCTGTGACCGCCCCCGAAGGACCTCACATCTCTGTGAGTTTTGCGGCCATGTCAAACCCAGGTAAGGTTCTTCGCGTTGCATCGAATTAATCCGCATGCTCCGCCGCTTGTGCGGGCCCCCGTCAATTCCTTTGAGTTTTAGCCTTGCGGCCGTACTCCCCAGGCGGGGCGCTTAATGCGTTAGCTGCGGCACAGGGAACCGGAGAGGCCCCCCACACCTAGCGCCCAACGTTTACAGCGTGGACTACCAGGGTATCTAATCCTGTTCGCTCCCCACGCTTTCGCTCCTCAGCGTCAGTATCGGCCCAGAGACCCGCCTTCGCCACCGGTGTTCCTCCTGATATCTGCGCATTTCACCGCTACACCAGGAATTCCAGTCTCCCCTACCGAACTCTAGCCTGCCCGTATCGACCGCAGGCTTGGGGTTGAGCCCCAAGTTTTCACGGTCGACGCGACAAGCCGCCTACGAGCTCTTTACGCCCAATAAATCCGGACAACGCTCGCACCCTACGTCTTACCGCGGCTGCTGGCACGTAGTTGGCCGGTGCTTCTTCTGCAGGTACCGTCACTCTCGCTTCGTCCCTGCTGAAAGAGGTTTACAACCCGAAGGCCGTCATCCCTCACGCGGCGTCGCTGCATCAGGCTTCCGCCCATTGTGCAATATTCCCCACTGCTGCCTCCCGTAGGAGTCTGGGCCGTGTCTCAGTCCCAGTGTGGCCGGTCGCCCTCTCAGGCCGGCTACCCGTCGTCGCCTTGGTAGGCCATCACCCCACCAACAAGCTGATAGGCCGCGAGCCCATCCCAAGCCGAAAAACTTTCCACCACCAGCCATGCGGCCAGAAGTAATATTCGGTATTAGCCCCCGTTTCCGAGGGTTATCCCAAAGCTTGGGGCAGGTTGCTCACGTGTTACTCACCCGTTCGCCGCTCGAGTACCCCGAAGGGCCTTTCCGCTCGACTTGCATGTGTTAAGCACGCCGCCAGCGTTCGTCCTGAGCCAGGATCAAACTCTCCAACAAAAAATTAGTTGAACAGCATCCTGACAACAAACAAATGTTGCCAAAGGAATCCCAACCAGCCAGCAAAAACTGACCAGTCCGGGGTATAAATCATAATTGGCACTGGCTTTACAAGCACCCTGTTGAGTTCTCAAAGAACAACCACACACCGACCAGAAGCCCCACCACAGTGGAACCCCAACCGGGG
>NZ_JBEZGK010000053.1:0-2276 GCF_040649935.1 Micromonospora sp. NPDC048842
GCATGCGAAACCTCCACACCCTTAGGCCGACCCGTCGACCCCGACGTGAAAATCACATACGCCAAACCACCCACCACATCCACCCGCGACACCGGGTCGGCGGGTCCGTCCTGCACGGAGCCGGTGAGCAGCAGGTCGGTGGAGCCGAAGCGGTCCGCGTACGAGCCGGACGTCACCGCGACCGAGACGCCGGCGGTGTCCACCATCGCGGCGATGCGCTCGGCCGGGTAGGACGGGTCGACCGGCACGTAGGCGGCTCCGGCCTTCCAGACGCCGAGCAGCGCGGCGACCAGGTCGGGGCTGCGGTCGAGCAGGACGGCGACGCGGGACTCGGTGCGGACACCGCGTTCCCGGAGGGCGCGCGCGAAGCGGTTGGCGCGCTGATCGAGGTCGGCGTACGTCACCACCTCGTCGTCGGACCGCAGGGCGACGGCGTCCGGGTTCTGCGCGGCCTGGGCCTCGAACAGCTGCAACACCGTCAGCGGCGCGACCTCCACAGCCGACTCGTTCCAACGGACCAGAACCCGCTCGCGCTCCTCCACCGACAGGTACGACGCCAGCGCATCACCACCGGCACCCGCCGCCATCGACTCGAGCACCCGCCGGTACAGGCCCACCAGGGACTCCGCCGACTCCCGTGACAGGGCGTGCGTGTGCGTGGTGAGCAGGAGATAGCCGCCGACGGCGGAGACCGCCAGGCCGAACTCGGTCGCGCCCTCGCCCACGCTCTGCTCGGAGTCCACCAGGTCGGTGTCGACGTGGTCGAAGTCCTGGTAGCTGAACCGGACGTCGAGCAGCCGGTCCACCGCGGCGAGGCGCTGCACGGCCGGCATCGGGTAGCGGCGGTGGCCCCAGACCTCGGTCTCCCTGAGGAATACCCGGCGGACGAGATCGTCCCAGGTGCGCGCGCCGCGGTCGAAGGCGAACGGCAGCGTGTTGAGGTACATGCCGTACACCTGGTCGGCACCGGGCGCCTCTGGCCGGGCACTGAACACCAGGCCGGTGAAGAACGCCTCGTCGGGGGTGAGGATGCTCATGACCTTGAGGTGGGCGGCCAGCAGCACGCTCTTGAGCGAGGCCCCCGACTGGACGGCGAGGCCGCGCAGTCCCGCTTCGAGGTCGCGCAGCGGCACGGCGACGCGGTACTTCTCGCGCGGCTGCGACGCATCCCCGGCCCACGCCGGCGGCAGGGTGAACCGGGCGTACCCGTCCACCACCGACCGCCAGTAGTCCCGGTCCTCGTCGGAGGCCAGGGAGCGCCCCTCGGCCGCGATGAAGTCCGCGTACCGCACCGCCGGGGCGGACCGCTCGGTGACCGGCTCGCCGTCGCGGAGCCGGGCGTACTCGGTCAGCAGTTCCATCAGCAGTGCGCGGTGGCTCCAACCCTCGGTGATGGCGTGGCACACCGTCACGGTCAGCCACCAGGCGTCGTCCTCGAGGTGGGCTGTCATGCGCAGCAGCGGGGCCTGCTCGAGGTCGAACAGCGTGGCGCGCTCCCGAGCGGCGAGGTCGGCCAGCGCCTTGCGGCGCGCGTCCTCGTCCAGCCCGCGCAGGTCGCCGAACGCCACCGGGATCTCCGCGGTGGCGCGCACGACCTGCAGCGGCACCGACCACGAGTCGAGGTGGAAGGACGTACGCAACATCTCGTGCCGCTCAGTCACGACGGCGGCCGCGGCGCGCAGTGCCTCCTCGGCGAAGGGTGAGCCGTCACGGACCCGGAACGACGACACGTTGTGGTAGGCGTGCTGCTCGCGGTCGGCGAACATCTCGACGAGCATGCCGAGCTGCACCTGCGACAGCGGGTACGCGTCCACCGCGTCCGCCGGCAGCTTCGCCCGGTCGTCCTCGCCGATCTGGGCGAAGGGGGCCACGTACTCCTCGACCTCGGCGGCGCCGGGCCGTCCGGTCAGGAACTCGCAGAGCTCGGCGACCGTACGGTGCTCGAAGACCTCCCGGACCCCGACGTCGAAGCCGGCGCCTCGCAGCGCGCCGACGAGCGCCACCGCGCGGATCGAGTGGCCGCCCAGCTCGAAGAAGCCGTCGGTGACGCCGACTCGCTCGCGGCCGAGGACGTCGGCCCAGATCTGCGCGACCCGCTCCTCGGTGACCGTACGGGGTGCGACGTAGCCGTCGTCCGCTCCGGGAACGTCGTCCGGGGACGGCAGGGCCCGCCGGTCGACCTTGCCGTTGGCGTTGAGTGGGATGACGTCGAGACCGACGAACGCGGACGGGACCATGTACTCCGGCAACCGCACCCGGCACCACTGACCCAACTC
>NZ_JBEZGK010000054.1:0-1505 GCF_040649935.1 Micromonospora sp. NPDC048842
CAACGCCGTTCAGTTAAGCGGTTGGGCGGATCGTCAAGGCGTGTCTGAGGCGTAAAGCAGCGGAGCTCCGGTATAGAGGGTGGTCACTCTAAGACGCCCTTGAACCTGGAGCTCCGCTGGCTGATCAGATTGCCATAACCCGGACGGTGAGGGTAGCTGCGGGGGTGTTCGCGCCGGGTCATCTGGGCGAGCTGACTCGGCTGGTGCCGTTCGAGATGGTCGATGATGTCCTGGCCGTGACCAGGCGAACGCAGTCGCGGGTTCGGCTGTTGCCGGCCCGGGTCGTGATGTATCTGCTGCTCGCGGGATGCCTGTTCGCCGAACTCGGATACCGGCAGGTGTGGTCCAAGCTGACCAGCGGGTTGTCCGGCCTGCCACTCGTGGCGCCCACCGGCAGTGCCCTGCGCCAAGCCCGGCAACGTCTCGGTCCGCAACCGGTGCAGGCCCTGTTCGATCTGTTGCGCGGGCCGGCCGTCACCAGCGCCGCTCAGGTGCGCTGGCGGGGTTTGCTACTGACCGTGGTCGACGGAACGTTCCTGACGGTCGCGGACTCGGCCGCCAACAGCGGTCGCTATGCCAAACAACGCTGCAACAACGGCGGTTCCGGCTATCCGCAACTACGGCTCAGCGCCCTGCTGTCCTGCGGCACCCGCTCAGTGCTGGACGCCGTGTTCGACCCGGTCAGCGTCGGGGAACTCGACCAGGCCCGCCACCTCTGTCGCAGCCTGCGGCCCGGGATGCTGCTGCTGGCCGACCGAAACTACGCCGCCGCGGACCTGATCATCACTCTGGCCGCCACCGGCGCGCATCTGCTGATCCGCTGTAAGACCGGCCGCAAGCTACCGACCCTGCGCCGCCATCACGACGGATCCTTCTCCTCCATCATCGGCGGGCAGCCGATCCGAGTCATCGACGCGCAGATCAGCATCACCACCACCGCGGGCACCCACACCGGCGGCTACCGGCTGATCACCACCCTACTCAACCCAGTCACCCATCCCAGCGCCGAACTGATCCGGCTCTATCACCAGCGCTGGGAGATCGAGAGCGCCTACCTCGAACTCAAATCCTCAATCCTGGGCGGACGAGTCCTACGCGCCCGCACCCCCGACGGCATCCAGCAAGAGATCTACGCCCTGCTCAGCGTCTATCAACTACTACGCACCGCGATGGTCGACGCCACCGACAGCCGACCCGGCCTCGACCCCGACCGCGCCAGCTTTACCACCGCCCTGAACACCGCCCGCGACCAGATCGTGCACGCCGCCGGCGTGCTGGCCGACACCGTCATCGATCTGGTCGGCGTCATCGGCGCCGACGTCCTGGCCCACCTACTGCCCGAACGCCGCCTACGCACCAAAACCCGCATGATCAAACGCTCAAACAGCAAATACCAAGCCCGCGGCCCCACCATCGACCGGCGCAGCTACCAAGCCACCACCAGTATCGACATCGTCATCCCCGACCCTTGACGACCACACCAACCACTTAACTGAACGGCGTTG
>NZ_JBEZGK010000055.1:0-1471 GCF_040649935.1 Micromonospora sp. NPDC048842
GGGGGGGTGTCCCTATGGGTTTCGTCAAGCGGGGATGGGTGCCTGATCTGTGGGCCGTGGTTGGTAGGGGATCTTGTCGCGGAGCATGGCGAATAGGACGTCGCAGCGGCGGCGGGCGAGGCAGATGAGGGCGGCGTTGTGGCGTTTGCCTTCGGCGCGTTTGCGGTCGTAGTAGGCCCTGCTCTTGGGGTCGGCGAGGGCTGCGAACGCGGCGAGGAAGAACGCGCGTTTGAGGTTCTTGTTGCCGCCTCGGGGCGGGTGTTCGCCGCGGATGCTGCTTCCGGATCGTCGGGTCACGGGGGCGAGGCCGGCGTAGGCGGCGAGGTGGCCGGGGGTGGCGAAGGCGGTGCCGTCGCCGACTTCGAGCAGGATCCGGGCGGCGGTCCTGACGCCGATGCCGGGCATCGAGGTCAGGACCGGGGCAAGAGGGTGCGCATCAAGCATCCTCTCGACCTCACTGGCGACCTGGTCGCGTTGTCGCAGGACGTCGCGGAGACTGTCGGCGAGTCGGGGCAGGATCGTCTCTGCCGCTGTCGTGCCGGGGACCGTGACGGTCTGCTCGTCCAGGGCGGTCATGATCTGCTCGACGAGCCGGTCACCCATGCGGGGCGCGTGGACGGCGGCGATCGAGAGGAGTTTGCGGCGGCCGGCCTTGCGCAGACCGACCGGGCCGCCGCAGCGCGACAGCAACTCCGACACAGCTTTGTGCTGCACCTTCGGGCCGAGGATTCGTTCCAGGGCGGGATGGACCTGCGTCAGCAGGCCCCTGATCCGGTTCGACACCCGGGTGGCTTCGCCGGCGAGGTCGTCGTCAAAGCCGACCAGGACTTCCAGCTCGGCCATGGTTTCGTCGCCGGTGTCGACCCGCCGCAGCGTGTGCGGCAGAGTGCGAGCCGCGTCAGCGATGACGTAGGCATCACGGGCGTCGGTCTTCGCGTTGCCGGGGTGCAGATCGGCGATCCGGCGCATCGCCAGGCCGGGCAGGTAAGCCACCTGATGCCCGCATGCCCGAGCCACCGCGACCGGCAAAGCGCCGATCGAGGCGGGCTGATCGACCACCACCAAGACTCGGCCGTGGCGGGCGAGTTTGTCGAACAGCTGCCGCAGCCGGGCCTCGGTGTTCGGCAGCGGCGCGTCGTGCAGCCGTCTGCCGTCCGGGGCCAACCCGACCGCGTGGTGATCACCTTTACCGACGTCCAAGCCCAGAAAGACGCCATATCCCTCGTGCACCGCACCCGCCTCCACGCATCGATCGGTGGCCTCGGCCGCTGGTCCAGGCGTCGGACTGCCGGCAGCCACGTTACGAAGAGACCTACCCCAACACGGGTGGCCGTGTCCCTATCAGCGGTCCGCCGACGCCACCCGACCCGGCGACAACACCCCCCGGATCATCCGAACGACAGGGGCAGGAAGTCATACCGGGCCGGGCGACCGAGGGTCCCCGGCTGGGGACGATCAAAAAGGTAACGGG
>NZ_JBEZGK010000056.1:0-1163 GCF_040649935.1 Micromonospora sp. NPDC048842
CTTGGGCTCAAGTGGTTGTTGCAACGGGGTGGATTCTCGTCAGGATGAGGGGTCATGCCGGGGCAGAGGTTGTCGTCCGCGGAGCGGGCGCAGATTGAGGTGTTGTTCGGTCAGGGGTTGACGTTCCCGCAGATCGCGCAGGCGATCGGGCGGCATCGCTCGACGGTGTGGCGGGAGTTGTCGCGTAATCACTGCGGTACTGGGGGGCGGGTGCCGGCGGGTCAGCGGCATCCGCATGGTGCGGATCCGGGTTATGTGGCTGGGGTGGGCTATCCGAAGGGGTGGGGTGGGGCGTATCGGTGGAAGTACTCTCACCGCAACGCTCAGGGCAAGGCGGACGCGCGGGCGCGGCGCCCTCGTGAGGGCAAGTTGCGTCCGGGGTGGGGGCGGGCGTGGCCGCCGTTGTGGCAGACGGTCAAGGATCGTCTGAGTCAGCGGCACTCGCCGTGGCAGATCGCCCGGTCGCTGCGGCGGGAGTTTCCTGAGCGACCGGAGATGTGGGTGTCACACGAGACGATCTATCAGGCGGTCTACTTCCAGTCCCGAGGTGGGATGCGTCAGGAGTTAGCCCGGCAGGTCGCGTTGCGCTCTGGTCGGGCGTTACGGCGGCCGCAGTCGCGTCAGGCCAGCGCGGGGCGGGGAAGCCGGCCGTGGGTGCGTGACTTCCACATCTCGACTCGCCCGGCTGAGGTCGAAGACCGGGCCGTGCCCGGGCACTGGGAAGGCGACCTGGTCATCGGCGCCCGAGGCTCCAGCGCGATCATCACCCTGGTCGAACGCGCCACCCGATACGTGATGCTCGGCGCTCTGCCCGAATCGCGCGTCAGTGAACAGGTCATCGACACCCTCACCGGCCTTATGCGCCGCCTGCCGGCCGAGCTGCGCAAGACCCTGACCTGGGACCAGGGCATCGAGATGATCCAGCACCCCGTCTTCACCCTGGCCACCGACTGCAAGGTCTACTTCTGCGACCCCCACAGCCCTTGGCAACGCGGCAGCAACGAAAACACCAACGGTCTCCTCCGTCAGTACTTCCCCCGATCCAGCACCGACTTCCGCACCTGGACCCAGGACGACCTCGACGCCGTCGCCCGCGAACTCAACGGACGACCACGCCAAACCCTCGACTGGCAGAATCCAGCCGAGGTACTCCACAAACACCT
>NZ_JBEZGK010000057.1:0-1058 GCF_040649935.1 Micromonospora sp. NPDC048842
TTGCCGTTGGCGTTGAGTGGGATGACGTCGAGACCGACGAACGCGGACGGGACCATGTACTCCGGCAACCGCACCCGGCACCACTGACCCAACTCACCAGCATCCACCACACCGCCGTCCGCGGCCACCACATAGGCCACCAGACGACGATCACCAGGCGTCGGCTCGAACACCGACACCACCACATCCCGAACACCATCGTGCTCGGCCACAACAGCCCGAACCTCACCCAACTCCACCCGATAACCACGAATCTTCACCTGATCATCGACACGACCCAGAAACTCCACATCCCCATCCGGCAACCACCGCACCACATCACCCGTGCGATACAACCGACCACCCGAGCCGAACGGATCCGGAACAAACCGCTCCGCCGTCAAATCAGGACGACCCGCATAACCCCGAGCCACCCCCACACCACCCACGAACAACTCACCCACAACACCCACCGGAACCGGCTCCAACACCGAATCCAAAACAAACATCCGCATATTCGGCAACGGCCGACCAATCGGCACCACACCACCACCCGACACCGACACCACCGGGAACACACACGTCCCCACCGACGCCTCCGTCGGACCATACTCATTCACCAACCGACCAGGCCCCAACACATCCAGACCCCGATCAGCCAACACCCCCGGCAGCGCCTCACCAGCCACCACCAGAACCGACGCCAAACCCTGCGCCTGCTCCACCGACAACTGCGACGTCAACACCTCCAAATGCGCCGGCGTCAACTTCACAAACGAATACGGCCCACCCGCAGCCAACACCACACCCAGATCCGCGACATCCACACCCTGACCCACCAACCGAACCGCCTGACCCGCCACCAACGGACCCCACAAATTCGGCACCACCAAATCAAAAGCAACCGACGAGAACAACGGCGCCCCACCCACACCCCGCGACGCCAACACATCCCTCGCCCACACCACATGATTCACCAAACCCGCATGCGAAACCTCCACACCCTTAGGCCGACCCGTCGACCCCGACGTGAAAATCACATACGCCAAACCACCCACCACATCCACCCGCGACACCGG